>JAUWTT010000303.1 GCA_030614585.1 Acidobacteriota bacterium | reverse complement strand
GGATGGCGGGTACCGGAAACCAGATGCCGTAGCCGGAAGCCTATACCCGGAGCTCGACTCGAAGAGCTCAGGCGGAACCTGTCGCGCCGTAGCTCGAAGAGCGACGGTGGATGCCGGTTACCAGATGCCAGATGGCAGATGCCAGATGGCGGACCTGTCCTCCATAGCTTGAAGAGCCAAGGAGGATGCCGGGCGCGCTTCACGTTCAAGTTCGCACTTCTTTTTGTCTCAAACGTATATATCAGAGTATTAAGGAAAAGAAGAGCATCCATGAGCTATCGAAAACAGGAGATCTGGCGGTTGGCACGAGACTTATGCATCGAAATTCACCGAATGACTCTGTGCAAACTGCCTCGCTTCGAACTTTATGAACAAGGAACACAGATTAGAAGATCCTGTAAATCAATCCGCTCGAACATCGTTGAGGGGTACGGCAGAAGGCGTTACAAGCTGGATTATATCCGCTTCCTCTGTTACGCGGAATCCTCATGTGATGAAACCATCGATCATCTAGAAACACTCTACGAAACTGAATCTCTCACCGATAAAGATCTTTACAACAAGTTACGTCAGGAACTGCGGAAGCTTGGCAAGATGATCAATAGATTCTTGCTCGCGGTTGAGCATCGCCACCGTCCTCTGTAAGAACCCAGTCAACATCCGCACCTATGTCCTGACCACACCCCGGTATCCGGTATCCGGCATCTGGCATCTGGTGTCTGGTGTCTCGCATCTATCATTCTTTGTCGTGAACTTAATCGTGAACTTCGTCGGAATCCGCCTGGACAAATCGACAAGGTTCACGACAAGGCTTGCGACGAAGAAAAATCGGGAACTGGGCATCCCCCACTTTGTCGCTAGCTTAATCGTAAGCTTGGTCGAAGTCCGGGAAGAATGAATCGACAAGGTTTACGACAAAGCTTACGACGAAGGGAACCGGGAACTGGGCATCCGGTATCCGGTATCCGGTGTCCGGCATCTGGCATCTGGTTACCGGCATCTGGAACCTGGCATCCGGCATCTGGTACCCGGCATCTCCCATCCGGAGCGTTTCACGCGGGCAACAGCCTTGCCAGGTAAGGGCTGTTCTCCACGACAACCGTTTCCTGCCGATCGGGACCCACAGATATCACCGACACATCGGTGTTCACTGACTCAGAAAGCCGATTCAGATACTTGCGGGCGTTTTCGGGTAGCTCATCGTAATCTCTGACCCCAGAAGTATCGGACTCCCAGCCTGGGTGGGACTCGAAGATCGGTTCAACTGCCTCAAGGGTTTCGATGCCGGTCGGAAAGAACTGCAATTGCTCGCCTCGGTAGCTGTAACCCGTGCAAATCTTCAATTCTTCCACCCCGTCCAACACATCCAACTTGGTGATAACCAACGTATCCACGGCATTAACCATGCAGGAATATCGAACCACATTTGCGTCAAACCAACCGCAGCGCCGGGGCCGACCGGTAGAAGCGCCAAACTCAGCGCCTTTCTCCTGGACATACCTACCTATCCGATCGTCCAATTCTGTGGGGAACGGGCCTCCACCCACGCGGGTTGTATAGGCCTTGCTGATTCCCACCACGCCATCGATCTTGCCGGGGCCGACACCGGTGCCGGTACAACCCCCTCCAGAAGTGGCATTAGAAGAGGTGACGAACGGATACGTGCCGTGGTCCACGTCAAGCAGGGTACCCTGTGCGCCTTCAATGAGGACGCTCTTACCCTCACTGATAGCCGCGTTCAGGTACTCGGCGGTATCGGTAACATAAGATAAAATCTCGTCCGCAACCGCCATGTACGAATCGTAGATCTCTTCTGCATCGAGAGTCTCAGCGCCGTACACGCCGGCGAGCACCTGGTTCTTGAACTGAACGTTAGCAGCCACTTTCTCCCTGAAGATCTCAGGGATCTCTAAATCCGCTAAACGAATTCCTCGACGGCCGATTTTATCTTCGTAGCACGGTCCAATACCGCGACTGGTGGTCCCGATCTTCTTGTCAGCCAGCCGGGCTTCTTCAGCACTCTCCACCGCCGTGTGATAGGGCATGATCAAGTGGCACCGATTGCTGATGTGCAGTCTTCCTCTCAGGTCAAAATCCTTGAGCATTCGCAGTTCTTCGAGTAATGCAAAAGGATCGATGATTACTCCGTTTCCGACTACGCACGACTTCTCCCGATGCAGGATGCCTGAAGGAATGAGGTGAAGAATGTACTGGAGACCGTCTATCATTACGGTATGTCCGGCATTGTGTCCCCCCTGAGCTCGGGCAATTACGTCGAACTTCTCCGTGAAGAGGTCGACGATCTTCCCTTTTCCTTCATCTCCCCACTGCGTACCGACGATCACTACGTTTGACATGATGATTTCGCCCCATCCCCTTACGGGCGAGTTAGCCGGCAGGCCGGCTCGCCCAAATTCGAAATCGGCAGATCGGGACTCTAACCGAGCCCCGCTGTTGAAGGTCTAATTGCTCGTCACCACAGCCAAACGAGGTGACTTGGAAAACACCTGTACGCTGTTTTCACCTTCGGAATTCGAGACTGTCCTTTGTTTTGGCTTTCGTCAAGACCCCAGGCAAAAAAAAGAGCAAAAGAGGGAAGCAAACTGTCCTGCCCGCCTTCTTCTGCTCTTGCGGTCAACGCCTCTCGTGTTCACTCACTCACAGTTGAGCATCAATCAGCCTCGAAATGTGGTCTTTCGAGGTGGCTCCAACGATCTGATCCTTCACTTCACCGTCCTTGAACAGAAGCAGCGTAGGGATACCCCTTATGTTATAGCGACCTGAAGTCTCAACATTGTCATCAACATTCAACTTCACAATCTTTGCTTTTCCAGCATAATCATCGGCAACCTGGTCAATTGTTGGCGCCAGCATTCGGCATGGTGCGCACCAAGCGGCCCAAAAATCCACCAGTACAGGTTCCTGTGACTGCAGGACTTCCTGATCGAAACTCTGGTCTGTCACTTCCTTCACATGTTCATTCATTCCAGCCTCCCACTAATCCCGCTAAATCTCTTATGATTCACCGGTTATGGTAGCATAACGCTTCACCTTGGTTAATACGATCCAACCCAAAAAACCACTTGGTCAACACTTTCTGACTGAACCTTCTTATTGCAAGCGGATTGTACATTTTGCCGCTGTCAACTCCGACGACTTCGTTATTGAAATCGGACCTGGTACTGGGAAGCTTACCCAGCTGCTGCTCAAACGAGCGAACAAAGTACTGGGTATCGAAATTGACCCAGAAATGGTTGACTTCCTTCAAACCACGTTTGCGGAGGAGAGCCGGCTCGAACTCATCAAAGCGGACGTCCTCAACCAGGACTGGTCCCAGATTCTGGAACGGTTTCTCCCGGCACAGTACATGGTAGCGGAGGGGAAACCAGGCATTCCCGTCAAAGTGCTCGGGAACCTTCCGTACAATATCTCCACCCGCATAATCAAAGAGATGACCAGAATTCAATATCGGTTTCAAAGCTACACCTTTATGACTCAGAAAGAGGTGGCAAAACGGATTCTGGCAGGTGCAGGTTCTAAGGACTACGGATTCCTGAGTCTTGTGGTCGATTTTCACTTCGATCGCCGAGAAGGCTTCGATGTGCCGCCGGGCGCCTTCAGGCCCATGCCCAAGGTCGATTCACACGTTTTCCAGCTCACTCCCCGCACCTCGACGTTCCCGGACGTCAATTACGAATTCTTCCTCAAGATAATCAGCAGCGGGTTTCGTCATCGGCGTAAAACGCTTTGGAACAACCTGACCCGAATCGTCGCCGACAAAGATGTCCTTCTCGCCGCTTTTGACAAATGTGGAATCTCGAAAATGGCCCGCGCTGAAGATGTCAACCTGGAACAGTATTTGTGTATGACACGCGTGCTATGCTTGCCCGTATGAGTGAATTCGTTGAGGTTATTCCTTTGGGGGGCTTGGGCGAGTTCGGTATGAACTGCACAATGATCCGAAACGACTCGGATGTATTCTTAGTAGATGCCGGCATGGCTTTTCCCCAGGAAGAAAGAGGAAATGCCTTAGGTGTGCGCGTGATTGTTCCGGACATCTCTTCTCTTCGTGAAGTTCGAGATCGAATTCGAGGAGTCGTACTGACTCATGGCCACGAAGACCACATCGGTGCGGTTTCTTTCATCGCCGAAGAGTTGGGTGTGCCTATTTATGGAAGCAGGTTGACCCTTGGCCTGATCGGCGAACGGCTTAAGGAGCGAGGCCTCACCGAGAAGGTGGAGCTGCGTGAATTGGAGCCTCGTCGTCAGATCGAGCTTGGTTCTTTCAGCATAGAACCGCTACACATCACCCACTCATATCCAGAGAGCTTTTGCCTTGCCATTTCAACGGCACTCGGCCGCCTGATCTGGACGGGCGACTTTAAGTTTGACCAGACTCCGATTGACGGGAAAGTGTCAGATCTCCACCGGCTTGCAGCCTATGGTGAAGACGGCGTTTTGGCTCTCTTCTCGGATAGCACCAATAGCCACGTGTCGGGGCTGGCACCCTCTGAATGGCTGGTCCGTGAGCCTCTCAGGAACTTGTTTCGGAGTGCCTCGGGGAAAATCATTGCTTCGACTTTTTCGACCTCCATCCATAGAATCCAGATCTTCCTGGACTTAGCACAGGAATTCGACCGACTCGTCTTTCCGGTCGGGAGAAGTATTGTCAAGAACATCCGCATCGCTGCCAAATTGGGCTATCTTCATGCCCCGGAGCATCTGCTGGTTGGAGCGGGGGAGGCCAGGGATCTGCCGGCTCGGAATCTACTGGTGCTGGCTGCGGGTAGCCAGGGAGAACCGATGTCCGCTTTGACCCGACTGGCGGTTGGGCAGTTCAAGAACCTGGAGGTTCAGCCCGATGATTCGGTTATCCTGTCCACTCGAATCATCCCCGGGAACGAGAAAGCCATTTCCAGGATGGTAAATCACTTCTTCAGGAGGGGTGCACGTGTTTACGACGTCAAGCACTCGAGGGTCCACGTATCCGGCCACGGTTACCAGGATGACCTCAAACTGATGATCAATCTGACCAAGCCGCAGTTCTTCATTCCGATTCACGGAGAATACAGCCAGCTGAAGAATCACACCTGGCTGGCCAGTGATCAAGGGATACCCTCGGAAAATATTCGACTTATTGAAAACGGTGACGTTTTACGTTTTGAGCCCGGCAGCGCAACTGTGACTGACAAAATCGCGGTTCCTCGCAGGTATATCGATGACGGCATACTGGAAGATGTCCATGAAGTGGTTTTGAGGGAAAGGCGTTTTCTTTCCGAAGATGGGTTCGTCATGGTGATCCTGAGGCTCGACCGCCTGAACGGGAATCTGATCGGCGAACCGGAGCTGGTTTCCCGCGGGTTCGTAATGCTGGAAGAATCAGAAGAACTCGTCGCCGCAGCTCGGAGGAGAATCATCGAGATTGTGGAAGAGACCTCCCTCGAGGAAAAACAGGACAGCGAGTTATTCGATGAGATCCTGCGAAAAGGTCTTCGGAAACTCTTCCGGAAACTGACCGCAAAACGCCCTCTCGTGCTCTCTCTCACCATCGAAATTTGAATTGGGGGTCTTGAGGCTTGTCGAAGTACGAACGACGAACTTCGAACGACGAACGGCCGG
>JAUWTT010000113.1 GCA_030614585.1 Acidobacteriota bacterium | reverse complement strand
TTTAACCCTTGAGTTTAGCCAGCCAGAGGCGCGTTCTGTAAGGGATTTCGTGCGAGTCATGACCCGTTGATTGAAGAAGATCTTCGATTTGGGCGATCAACGCGGGGAACTGATGGCCTGCTTGTCTTTTCAGCGTTGCATGGGATTGCCATGCTTCGATGATGTCTTCTGTTCTCATGCGGTGGGTCATTTTGCCATCCATACGCCAGACGCCTTTAAAGATTCCGCTTTCCCGCAGAATGGCGGTCTGATCCTGCCTTCTCACTCCATAACTGTAATTGGGGAGGGCATCCTTAATGATCTGTTCTATTTTCGCCTGCAGAGCATCTTCCAGGTCTCTGTGGTTCCACAGGCAGATGAACCATCCGGCAGGCTTGAGAATCCGCCCGGTTTCCGTGAGAGCTCGATGACGGTCAACCACATTGAAGGAGGATCCAAAAGTGACCAGGTCAAATTCGTTATCCGGCTGGCCGGTATCTTCTCCGTAGCCGTGAAGCCACTCAACATCTGAAAAAGAACTTGTTCTCTTGATTCCGATGTCCCGCATCGCCGGTTCCGGTTCGATGGCAACCAGTTTCAATCCGTAATCGAGCAGCAGACGGGCCAGAATTCCGGTACCGGCTCCAATATCGCAGGCTTTCATGCCTGCTTTGACTCCAGTTCTTTTCAGGCACCGCGTGATGATTCGACTATCGTAAGGAGGGCGTTTGTCAAAGTACTGAGCTAACGCAGAGTAATCCCAGGTTTTCTTCATCGGCTATAGCTTGATTTTAGGGGGGACCCTGTTCCAGATTTCATCTGCTACTTGAGTTGGATTCATGGAGCCGTTATCTAGTACCAAGATATCAGGGTTCAAAGGCTCTTCAAATTCGATGTCGACTCCAACAACCTGAGAACCAGGACCTCCTTGGTAAAGACCCTTCTTATCCCGTTTGATCCTGATGTCCAAGGGAACTTTCAGGTAAACCTCACAGTACTGTTCTATATTTGTGCGATTCCATCGTCTGCATTCAGTAAACATCGAGATCGTTGAAATCACTACATGGATGCCTTGGTTCGAGATTAAGCGACAGAGCCGAGAGTACTGTCTCGCCAGTCTCAATCGATCTTCTCCAGAAAAACCCGATTCAGGATTAATGACCTGACGCAATTCATCACCATCAAGCAATATTGAATTCGGGTGTAAATCTCTCAGTCGATTGAATAACAGGGTCGCAACCGTTGTCTTACCGCTCGCACAGAGTCCGGTGATCCAGAACACCCAGCCTTTCGGGTCAACGATCTCATCTTTGGAAACGCCAGTCATGATTCCAGCCAACTCCTGATCGGATTTTGTTCTGATATAACGTCAGATCTGATTGGATATCAATCTCACACCACTGTCCTCTAATTGGGATACCATGAATCTCGTATCCACTCTCGATCAGCTGACCGAACAGAGTCGTTACATCCAATTCAAGCAGCAGGGACTCATCCAAGGACTTGAGGTAATCCCGTATCCAAATCCAGGCGGCGGGGGTGATTCTAAAGAGCCCTAAGTATTGACCTTCTATCTCGTCAACTGGAGTTCCTTTTTGACCGATTTTGGAAACTCGACCATCCCGGATAACGAATGACTCGGCGTCGATTGTTGGATCTTCGAAGCGCTCCTGCCAGAGTTCCCGCCACAGAATGTCGTAGCAAATGACTATGTCCTTTTCAGATTGACGCAGTTGTTCAATGAATTGGGGATGGAACACAATATCACCATACGAAACAATCGTCGCTCTTCTGGATAGCCAGGAATCCGCACACAGAAGGGAATAGACCATGTTTGAACGATTCCAGATCGGATTCATAATACGAACCAAGCGTCGATCCGTGATCTGACTGCTTTTGTACCCACAGACGATTGCTAAATCAGTTATTCGAGTCTTCAGGAAACAAGAGACTTGCCACTCGAGGAGAGTCTTTCCGGCCAAGTGGATCAGACATTTGGGCTTTTCTGAGGTCAGTGATCCCAGTCTGCTTCCCCTTCCGGCAGCCAGAATCAACCCTGCGGGCGGTGCACTATTCATTGCAGAAGGCCTCAAGGATTCGGTGTGCAAGGCCGGGATCCGGTAAACTGCGTTCAGGATGCCATTGCACAGCGAGAACTTTCTTTTCGCGATGATGACAGATCTCCACCAGACCGTCTCGAGAAGCTGCCCAGGTCTCGAGTTCAGGACTCAGATCCTCTTTGGCTACACCATACTTGTGGTAGGAATTGACCTTTGCCGTCGATGAACCCAGCAGACACTTCCCGATCGAGTTTTCGGCGATAACCTCATGTGGTTGACCCGAGTAGTGGATTGCATTGCTCGCTATGAGCTGTCCCCCAAAAAACGTCTGGATGAACTGCATCCCCCGACATACCCCCAGAACCGGAAGGTCATTATCGAGACAGTGTTCCAGAATAGACCTTTCCGTCGAATCTCGGTAAGGTGAAGTTCCAGTATCCTCACCTCCAGTGAGAATCACTTGATCAACTTGCCAGGCAGAAAGATAGTTGAGAGACTCTTCCCCCAAGTTTGGAATCTGAATCCACTGAATTCGAGGGATCCTGCAAAGCAGCGAAGGCCAGTCCTGTGCTAGGCAATTTCTGAGTTCCCCCGATCGGCTATGAACGCGCATCGTAAGACCGATTCGTCTCACCATAAATAGGCCTCACTACTTTGTCACTGCATGACAGATGGATTTGAGGTGCTCTTTTCAAGATATCGAAAAGCCTCTCACCGACACCGATGGCAGCTGGGATATTCACTTCAGCACAACGAATTGCCATGTGTGAATTTGCACCTCCAAATTGGGTGACCAACCCACTAGGGCGTCTTGCAAAGATCCAGTCAAAACCTGGATCAGCGCTCTCGATACAAACGATCTTCTCTCGGATTTCAACTTCATTACTATCTCGGGCACATAGAAGAACCGATCTGCCTTTCGTTGTGAGAGTTGTGACAAAGTTAGGCGCCCCAAACCCGTGAACCACTATCATGAGGTCACCAGCATCGCGTATGACCTGGTTCAGAGGGAGGCGCCGAGAATCCTGGATGATTTGATGGGCTGATTCCGACCATTCTCTCAACCGAGGCGCAGGGCTCTCGTTCGTACCCGAAGTTGAGGCCGCCAGGATGTTACTAAGTGTTAGATATGAAAGTTCTGATCGATTCAGGCCGAACCTGTTTCCCCATAGAGCGATCGATTCTAATATGCTTGATAAGTGTCTGCTGAATATGAATTTCGCATATTCCCTTTCAGTGACCGCACGATTAGCCAGATGGAAGAGCTCCTGCGCTTTGATATCAAATCCCGCCCCGTTCAACAGTTTATTGAGGTCTGAAGTTTCTCCTCGACCGAGTACGAAACGGCCGCCGCTTGAAGGTTCTTCAAAATCCTGAGATGGAGAATGCTGAAAGAGTGAACGTCGCCGATCGTAGCGAGGCGACTCAATATCGAATGAACTCGGCCGCAAGTGACCGAATCGACGCAGAAAGTCTTTCCGGCGACTCTTGCAACGAGTCGCGGCGATAAGTTCTCGTCGTAATTCAGTCAGGATAGTCTGAGCGGAAGAATGGAACTGATTGAGGCGTTCATCTGTTATTGCTTCTTTCCTGACCGCTGACCTCAGTATGGTTTCGAAGATAAAGGCATGACGGGCAATGATTGAAAAGGGAAAGGTTCCGAAATCTCTGCACTCATTCAGTAGTTGGACTGTATGTGCAATTGGGTCCTGACCGAATCTGGCAAATCCCCTGGATTGAAGTCTTTCCAGGTGTCTGATTCGCTCTATGGCAATCTGAAACGAGTTTTGACGGTCTGGTAAGACACAGGCCATGGTGAGATCGGCGAGTCTTGATTGATATGCCTCAAACTCTTGATCGGTCAATATTCCAGGAAATCTCCTGTTGAAGACTTCCTCGAAGTCGAAATCGATTACTGTCTGGGCGATCTCGAATTCCACCTTGTCATGTAAGTGAGGATTCTCCCGGAAGTACTCAAGCCAAGCATCAACAATCCGGTTTTCGGTTCCAGTAGGCAGATCAGAGGGAAGCCAGGAGTTGAAACTGTTCCTGACATCGATAAATGGTCTCCCGGCCAGCATCTTCAACAGTTTCTTTCCGGGAACCGCCCGATACCCAATAAATTGCCTTGCCTCTCGCCACACGGTATCGGTAATCAAATTCTCGAAAAGCGAGACGGCAAGTGGAGTCGGGTGTTGTCCAATCAGTTCAGCAGGATTCCAATCTGACATCTGAGACCACACTGTGGATTCCCCGGCGATGCTTTCCTTGGGTTTGTTTTGTTCTTCAACGAAAGAAATCACTTCGTCCAGGAGACATTGGACCCGATTCGTCAATTCCGCTCTTGATTTCCAGTTGAAGTCGAGTTTTCTAATTTGGAGGATATGAAGGGTTCCGTTCGCATCCTCGGCGAATTCGATGTCCAGAGTCTGGTACTGGAAAAGCTGTTCGAGTTCTCTTGTGACCTTGATGACCTGACGAAATCCAGGGGGCCGGATCTTGGAGATTGGTGTGTTTCGATGGACATATTCCGTCGTGTGTTCGCCCTCACCCGATGTAATGAGATCGGTGCGAGAAGAATCCTCTACGTAGTTGATCACGTAATAAGGAATTCCAGAATGCAACTCGTGAGTGATGATCACGCCACTGAATGTCACTCCAATGACCATCTTTTGAATCAATACCTGGTTGTCGAGATTACTGTCGTAGGATTCAATAACAGCCTCGACTGCTTCGACGATGGAATCTTTCTGACAGGGGATGTTCAGTCTGGTATGGAAGTGGCCTGCCAGGGACTTTCCAGATTTGTCTTCGGAAAGCGTGGAACTTCGAACCGCTAAGCGATCGTTCCGGAATCGATGGAGTATCCCCCCAACCAATTCGGACATCCCTGAATACCATTCTTGAACCGAGAAAAAGATCAGGTCGGGAACCACGCCACTGATTGGTTCATCTCTGACTGAGGACAAAATCTCAGCCTTGGTTCCAAGTGCCCTGCTCAAATCACTCCTCCTGCCCAAGGGTTTTACCTAGCTGAGTTTTGAACTGGGCAAGTTCTTCTTCCTTCAATAACTGGCGCCAACGGAGACACTCGACAATCTTGAATTCATCCGGGAGGGCGAGGGAATCCTGACGATTCGAAGCGTCCTTGTAGCGATCCAGACTTTCCCCGAAGCGACTATTCGTAACGAACTCCTCAAAAACTTGCTTCCGTTTCTGATAGAGAAGGATATCCGCCTTTAATTTCACTCTTGCAAGATCGAGGTCGTCTTGACCTAAATCGCTGTACTTAAGGATCTTCGGCGCCGAAAGGACTCTCCACCACATTCCGATTTCTTCAAACCCGGCGAGTTGACTCATGGCGAAGACCGTTTCTTCAAAGAGTTCAGTGATTCCAACCAGGCTGTAGTTCTCGTCCAGCTCGAGGCTGGCAAGATCCGATAGTGCCTGATCAGACAATCGATTCCTCGGCGCTTGGTTCGCCCATTTCAGAATTCGGTAAGCTTGGGTACAGTGATGAAAACTCTCGGAATTGAGGAAATCAGTGAAGCAGCGGTGTGGAAAGTCATCTGGATGAACGATCGAACAGTAGTTAAAGATGGAGACCGCTCTTCCGATCGGTTCCCTGAGTAGAGTGACTCGCGCCGATGTTCTCTCCAGGTGGGCTGCTGCTGAGTAACAGCAATGACCGTCGATCCACCGCGGAGCAGGCCGCATCTCCTCCCGGATTCTTCGCCAGAGTCTGATGTCATTCGCTTCTGAATAAACCGGGAAGCTCCAGCCCAGTAGAAACATCTGATATCTCATCATGAAGTTGATCGAGCTTCCACCTGCAGCACCCAGGCCGGGGAACACCAAGGTATGAGGCTTGTGGCCAAGAGTTGAAACGGTCCTTGGTAAGGCGTACCGCGCCATATCGAGAGGGAACTCAGTAGCCAATCTTGTTGCCATCGGCGAGACGATCAGGGTCAGTTTCCCGACCTCCGCTGTACCCGAACTAAAACTGATCTCCAGAACACTCCCTTTCACTTCCTGGATGAGTTCCTGAAGAACAATAAACGAATAGAAAAACCGGTCGGTTCTGTTGAGGTGGAATGGATGAGTCAAATCGCGGAACAGGATTCCCTGGTTGCCGCACCATGCTGTCAGATTCAATTCATCCTTACAATCATCAATCCGGCAGGTGACGAGCTGAATCCTTTCAGTAATCAATCGATCAGCCGGCTTTTCAAGAGTCAGTTTCATGGCCGATTACCCGAATCCTATAAGAACGGCTATTCATCAAGACGGTTGTTTGTGACGAGATACTCTGAAATCAGGGGTATCAATTCATCCAACTCTTTCTGGCTGACACCACCTGAATGTTCCCTAATATTCAGCGTCCCAAAATTCCATAGCTGAGGATTTTGAGATGGATCGAGTAACAGGTTTCCGGACTTACAGAGCTCATAGATTTCAGTTCCAGGAAAGGGGAGAAACTGGCTGAAGATGGTTAATTCAGCTCGAATTCTTTTGATCAAATCAATCGACATGAGGATGTCTTCTCTGGTTTCATAGGGCATGCCGATCATGAGAAGTGCCAGAAGCTTGATTCCATGCCTGCGAGCTGTTTCTACACCTTCTAATATCTTCCTATTGGATGTACGTCTGCCTAGATATCGCCTCCGATAGTCCTCGGATCCACTCTCCACACCGATCCAAATTGTGTGGCATCCCGATCTTGAGGCTACTTCACAGAGTCTTTCATCCATCTCGTCTATTCTGGTAAACATCGAAAAAGGGAGCCCCACCTTTTCTCCATAAAGATCCATAAATCGGTAGGCATGCTTCCTATCCCAGGTGAGGCTTTCGTCCATAAAGTGAAAATAGTCGATCGCATAGCTATCGCGAATCCTGGCAAGTTCACTTGTCAGGCCAACCGGGTCATGCTTTCGCAAATACTGACGGGGGTTTCGGTACATCTGAAGCAAAGCCGTGTTACAGCAATACTTGCAGCGAAATGGACATCCCCGACCGCTGAGGGCAGGTAGAGTGTTGAGGCTTTTGGACTCAACCGCATGTTCGCTCAGCCAGTCAAGCCGACCGTCTCTCTCCCATAAGCTATAGTCCGGATAGCTCATCTGATCGGCTTCGGTCATAATCGGGAGACCTTCTATTATTTCAGAGTTTTGATCTTTGACCCACAATCCGGGGATTGACTCGTTTCGACCGTTTCCTCTTTTGATGCTGCGAATCAGATCGACCAAAGGCTGTTCACCGTCGCCCACACAAATATGAGTGACCTCTCGACGCGAGATAGTCTCGTGGGGAGAGAATATCGCCTGGTAACCACCAACCACTAACGGGATAGACTGATCAAGACTTTCCAGAGCATCCAGGTAAGGCAACATATCACGCCAGGTTGGATCCATTGCAGAGATGCCGATCAGGTCTGGATTCAGCTTTGTGATCCGTTCAACGAACTCTTCGATCGAGTCACCCTCGAGGATCTGAATCAAGTGGACTCTGATACCGGTGAGGTGATGTTTCACGTATCCCGAGAGACAGGCCAACCCCAATGACCATGTATGTTCCCTCTGGTAATAAATGAGTAAGAGCCTAAATTCTTCTTTCGTTGATACGTGGACAGTGTCCACAGGGAAATCTGAATCCATTGCCTTGAATCTAAAGATGACTTCCAGCGACAAATAGTCTCGAATGCCGTTCGATCATTAGAACGAACCGAGCCCTAAACCATTATCGTATTGCATCTATCTGGAAAGGACCAGTGGCGGTTTTCCCGGAGAGGTTCGACCAAACATCACAGACGGGTTCTTAAAAAGGGACTGGCCACTCAACGACAGTTACCTGAACAAGCACCGGGAATTCGTATAATTGTGCCATATGCGATTCATCACAATGTTGACTTACCTGTTCCTCGTCGGCTGTGTTGCTGAAGACCCACTGCAACCGCCTCAGCGGTATGTTTGTCACCGAACAGAGGAAGCCCTGACTATTGATGGGCGTCTGGACGAATCCGCGTGGCTTCGGGCTCGTCAGTCGTCCCCCTTCGCGGATATCGTGACGGGGGAACCGGCATGGCTGAGCACTTCTGTTTCTCTCCTCTGGGATGATCAGTTTCTTTATCTCGGATACAGGGTGGAGGAGCCTGACGTCCGGGCAGGGTTGACGGTACGTGATTCGAAGATTTGGGAGGAGAACGACGTCGAGTTCTTTATTGCAGGTCAAGACGGCTATTACGAGTTGGAGATTAACGCCCTCAACACGATTTATGAAGTCTTCTGGATCTGGAAGGACATTCTGAAGCCGGGTCATCAGTACTACGGACGCCCGGAATTCGATCCGGAGACGAACCGGGTCATGACACTTGCCGGAGTGGGTGGGCATGTGCACCCCCGGGGAGAACGCTGGGGGTTTCTGGATTGGGACTACCCAGGACTGCAGCATGCGGTAGATGTTCAGGGCACATTGAATGACAGTTCTGATTCGGACCTGGGTTGGACCGTGGAACTGGCGCTACCATGGGAAGGTCTGAAACTGCTTGCCGATGGTCGTTCATTGCCCCCGGAACCCGGAGATGAATGGCGGATCGACTGCTCGCGTTTTCAGAGTTTTTCTCTACAAGGAGAGCCCCTGAAACGGAGTGCTGGTTGGACTTGGACTCGGCACGGCCACTACGATTCACACCTGCCCGAGCGCTTTTCGATTGTCGAGTTCAGTAGGTAGGACCACGAAAGCTGGGTCGAGCGGCGCCTGAGCCGGGAGTTTTCAGCCAAGCTGCGCAATTGGCTCCTTCGGGAACCCACAATTCGAACCCTTCTTCCCCCGTTTTCCCAGATGAGAAAGATTCGTTCTGAAAAGGAACTTCCTGTAGATGTTGATAGCAGGATCAGGAGTTGCATACTATCCAGTTCATTAGTGATTTACAAACGTTTACCACTGATCAACAACTAAATAGTTGCATTTAATAACTGTTTGTTAGTAATATCCAAATGTATCCATAGTTTTGCAACTCGAGAACATCCTGCGACTGTGGAGGGAAGGAGGACATGAAGCGAACGCTCTCAAGGAACGAGGCCAAGGTTATTCTTGACCTCGAGTGGCAGGGGAAGACGACGGTCACGCTGGCCGACCTGCATGAGATGCTTGACGGTTCGGAGAGCTATGCCCGCTCCCTGGCCCATCGTCTGGTGAAGAAGGGCTGGCTCGAGCGCCTGCGCTCCGGCCATTTTCAGCTAGTGCCGGCGAGCCGGGGTAGGGACGGGGTGGCCGACACCAACCCTCTCACTGCCGGCGCGGTGCTGGTCTCGCCCTACTTCTTCTCGTTTGGCACTGCTTGCACGCATCATGGCTTGACAGAACA
>JAUWTT010000427.1 GCA_030614585.1 Acidobacteriota bacterium | reverse complement strand
GCCGGCCTACTTTTCTACCTTTACTCTAATGTCCGGGATCGCCATCCGGACTATGAGCTCGATTTACATATTCGTTCCGAAACGCCAGGCCCCCTACGTGTAGGCTTTTCTGCCGTTCCCATCACACCGGAGATTGAAGACACCTGGGTCGACACGGATGGCGACGCCTACTACGATGAGTCCCAAGGGGATCGCTACGTAGACGGGAACGACAACGGGAAATTCGATCCCTTCTGGCTGGCCGGATTTCAGAACCGGAGACCGGCAAACGGAGTCCATGACAACCTTTGGGCTCGTGCCGTAGTAATCGATGACGGCCAGACGAGAATTGCGCTTGTCGTGTTGGACGTGATCGGCTTTTTTCACGATGACATCGTCGATGTCCGCGCCCTGATTCCGGAGTCTTCCGGCATCGACTACACGATCGTAGCCAGTACCCATAACCACGAAGCTCCCGACCTCCTGGGCCTCTGGGGGCCATCGCATTTTCAAAGCGGAGTCAATCAGGAGTACCTCACCCTCATCAAGCAAAAGGCTGCTCAATCTGTGGTCACAGCGGCTGCCGGATTACGCCCGGCTCGGCTGCGGATTTCCCAGGACTTGCAGGGTGCTCGAGGGTTACTCAATGACACGCGTCTTCCCCACGTCTACGATCCCGGACTGAGGTGCGTGCAGGCGATCGACGCCGAAACCGATGAGACGCTGGGGATTCTGGTCGCCTGGGCCAACCATCCCGAGACGCTTTGGTCAAAAAACCTGCTGATCACTTCCGACTTCCCCCATTTCTTGCGCTCAGCTCTCGAGAATGGCATCGATCAAGGTGGGCAACTTGTCCAAGCCGGCCTCGGAGGGACGGCAATCTATGTCAATGGTGCGATCGGGGGCCTCATGACCACCGACGATGACCTTGCTGTCTCGGCCCCCTTCAGCGATCAGGTTTTTGTTGAACCGTCCTTTGATAAGGCTCGCGCCCAAGGCCACCAGCTTGCACTCCTCGTTCTTCGAAGCCTGGAGAGTGCCGAGGCTGAAATCATCGAGGAGGGCGGAATCGACCTCCGGGCAAAAACCATAGATGTGGCTCTCGACAACATTCTTTTTCGTGTCGGAGCCACACTTGGAGTCATCGGGAGAGGGTTCAGCGGGTGGATGAAGATCCGTTCTGAAGTTGCTGCCTTCACTCTTGGAAACCTCAGCTTCCTGTGCGTACCAGGAGAGATTTACCCAGAAATCGTAGAAGGCGGCATCGAAGCACCAGAGGGTGGAGAGGTCGGAATCGAGCGGGTCGAGGTTCCTGCGCTTCGCAGCCAGATGCCGGGCAAGTATAAGTTTGTTTTCGGAATGGCAAATGATGAAATCGGATACATCATCCCTAAGAGCGAATGGGACGAAGATCCACCTTACCTTTACGGGGCCGCCAAATCCCCTTACGGTGAAATCAATTCTCCAGGACCGGAGACGGGGCCGGTAATCCACCGCGAACTGCTGAAGATACTGTCCGAGCTCGACTAGCGAGCGGAGGAAATGCGTCTTGAGACCTGGGTCGTGGGGGTCTGTTGCCCAAATCGAAAAAGCGGAAGTTCGAACCTCGATGGGGTTAGGGACTCACCACCAAGACTCCAAGAACACCAAGAAACACTAAGAAGATTGGGTTCGTCTTAGTGTGCTTGGTGTCTTGGTGGTTTGAATTACCCGGGTGTTCGAAGTTCGACGTTCGAAGTTCGAACTTCCTCAAGACTCAAGACCCAAGACCTCAAGACCCAAGCCCCCAAGACGCGAGTTTACGAGCCACCGTGACTTTGGTCATCGAAATCGAGCCATGAATCCTGTTCAATAGGCGAAACAAAGCGTAACCAAAGGAGAGTTGGCATGACGATCGAAAGAAGTGCAACCATTGGAGAAATAGCTCGTGAGCTTCCCTCAGCCGCCCGTTTTTTTGAGAAAGCGGGGTTGGATTACTGTTGTGGTGGGAATTTGTCTCTCGAAGAAGCCTGCCGTGTGAATGGCCTTGACGTAACAACGGTTATCGCCTCTCTCGAAACGATCCAGGACCTCGAAAACCTTTCAGGGTCCAAACAGAACTGGAATGCTGAAACTCTTTCCAATCTGGTTCGTCACATTGTCGATAAGCATCATGCAGTTGTCCGCCAGGAGCTTCCCCGGATGGTGATGCTGATCAACAAGATGTGCGAAGCCCACGGAAAAAAACGTCCCGAGTTTCTTGAAGTTCAGAAGCTGATTGCTGAGTTGAAGGCGGAGCTTGATGCTCATCTTCAGAAGGAGGAGGCTGTTCTGTTTCCCTACGTCCAACAGCTCGAGCAGTCGTTGGAGCACTCGGCACCTGTTCCCGACTCATGTTTTGGAACAGTGAGAAACCCCATTGCAATGATGGAACACGAACACGAAAATGCAGGTGCCATGCTCAGCACCATCCGTGGGCATCTGACAGATAGAACCGGGTGTCCGACCTGCCTCGAGTTTTTCCAGACTTTCGACAATTTTGAGGCGGATCTTCATCAGCACATTCATCTGGAGAACAACATCCTTTTCCCCAGAACAATTGAATTGGAAGCTACGGCTGCCGGCCGCTGAGATCGGTCTATCCGAGGACGATTGCCAAGCACCCTTCTCCCGGCAGGAGTTTCCCTGCGAGCAGTTCTGATTTCCTTTGTGCCCTTGGTGTCTTGGTTGTACATTCCACAGTTGAAGCACCCGCCTCCGAAGGGCCTGCCGAGGAGGCCGCGGGGACAAGGTTGATCCTGAAGAGTTTCAAGGAAGGGTTCAAGGACAGATCATGAGTACACAACGCTCCAACCATGCCGTTCGAAGTCGGATCAAGCAATCGATTGCATACTGGTGTTTTGAGCCCTATTGGTCTCTCGAAGAAACATGCAAAATAGCCAGTCAAGTTGGCTGTCGAAGCGTGGAACTAATCGATCCAAATGACTGGCCGATTCTAAAAGACCATGACCTGATCTGTGCCTTAGCGTTGAGCCACTGGTTCGAACAGGGAATGAACAATCCGCAGTACCATCCCATGTGCATTGAGAAGATGCGAACCGCGATTGATGCCTGTGCCGAAAGCGGCTTCCCGAATGTCCTCACATTCACCGGGTTCAGTGAGGAGATCTCGGACGAGGAGGGTATCGAGAACTGTGTTAGCGGATACGAACAGATTATCGGATATGCAGAACAGAAGAACATCGATCTGTGCCTGGAGATGCTGAATACGCGAGTTGACGTGGAGATGAAGGGTCATCCGGGCTACCAGGGAAACAGTACCGAATACTGTGTGGAGATCATCAAGCGTGTCGGCTCGCCTAGGATGAAGCTTCTGTTCGATATCTACCACGTTCAGATCATGGAAGGCGACATCATCAGGCGCATTAATGAATATCAGGAGTACATCGGCTATTATCACGTCGCTGGAAATCCCGGCCGTAATGAACCTGACGACACTCAGGAAATCAACTACAAGGCGGTCATGAAGGCAATTGAAGCCACCGGGTACACCGGCTATGTTGGCCAGGAGTTTCTGCCCACGGGCGACCCCTTGACGAGTCTTCGGAATGCCGTTTCACTGATTGCCGGCGGTTCTTGAACTTTGGAGATTCATTCTTCCCGGACTTCGACAAAGTTTACGATTAAGCTAGCGACGAAGTTCGCGTCAAGCTCGGGTATCTGGCATCTGGTGACTGGTATCCGGAAACTGGGAGCTGGGAACTAGGGGCTGGGGGCTGAGGGGACTAAACCACTAAATCACATAGACACATCAAGAAGATCTTGGTAGTGATTTCGTGCTTTAGTGGTAGATCCGGAATTATCGCCCCTCTCCTAATCTTGTGCCCATCTGAACTGGATTCCCGTCGAATACATCATGTCGTTCCTTTTGTTGCCGGGACGTGGATTGGACAGAAACTTGTCCGAAAGGACGAAAGTAAGCGCAAGGTGGCTGTTCAGATTAAAATCAACTCCCGCTCTTACCCGAAAGCGGTACTCCCCGATCTCGCTCAGATTCGGAAAGAAATAGAACCCATGATAGGCCCGTAAAGCCTTGGTGAGTTTGTGATCTGACTCTTCGAAAAAATTGACTTCACCAGAATTCCTCAAGAGACCTGTCGAAAACTCTTCCCGGTTCCAGTTGCCTCCTCCTCCGACGTCCCACGTGTGCCGGTCGCTGCGAATGGCATGCCATCCGAGACCGCCTCCGAGAACAGTGCGCAAATCCAGATCCTGGAACTCGTCAATATCGAAAGAAGCGCCAGTGTAAACGAAAAGATCCGTACTAATGTTACGCTCGTAGCGCGCACCCCCGCTAATAGCGTTAGCGGTGGTGCCGAATGCCTCCGTAGTTTGTTGAGTCGAGTAGATCTGCTCAAAGACCAGTGTAGTTTTGTCAAACCCAGTAGTGCGCTGGGCAAGAGCCCCGCTGTTGATCGT
>JAUWTT010000558.1 GCA_030614585.1 Acidobacteriota bacterium | reverse complement strand
TTCATCCACAACCTGCTCATAAAGGGCAATCGCCTTCTCCAGATCGCCTTCGCTACGTTCAGCACGCAACGCTGCTTGAAAGTCGTCATAGCTGCTCTGAGCCGCAGCGCCGCCCAAGCTGAAGCCGACTAGTACCAGAAATCCAAGTGCCGGGAACGTTTTCTTTCTCATCTGTGTTCGATCACTAACCTTGAGTGCCAGCCTACGACTTTGGTTTTTGACATTTGTCACGCGGTTGTACGCAAAATGTAAAAAAACTGTCATTCTTTTTGTGTCATGGCCTAACAAAAGCCTAAGAGCCCTTGTGCCAGAAAAGAAAAGGCCGCGCATACTCCTAAGTCTCCGAGTCAGTGACAAGTTTGTAGCCCACACCATGAACGGTAAGCAGACGTCGTGGTTCGGAAGGATTCCGTTCAAGCTTGGCACGCAGCGAAGCAATGTGGTTGTCCACCGTCCGCGTAGTAGGATACTGATCATACCCCCAGACTTGATCTAATAGTTCATCCCGCGTTACGACCTCGCCTTCACGCTCAGCCAGAAGGCGCAGGACGCCAAATTCCTTGCGCGAGAGCTTCAGTTCCTGATCACCATTTCGAGCCTCAAATCGATTGAAATCCACTATCACGTCGTCAAACTGGAGTTGGTTGACTTTGGCTAGAGGTCCACTTCCTTCAGTGCGGCGCAAGACAGCCCGCACCCGAGCCAGCAATTCAGGCACCGAAAAGGGTTTAGTGACGTAATCATCTGCTCCGAGGTCAAGTCCGCGGATTCGCTCGACTTCTTCACCCCGTGCGGTCAAGATGAGAATTGGTGTGGTTCGGCCCTCCGACCGCAATTGTTGACAGATTTCATATCCGTTCATCCTGGGCAACATCAGGTCGAGAAGGATCAGATCAGGACCCTCGTTCCGGGCAAGTTCGTAGCCTTCTTTGCCATCCACAGCAGTCAAGATCTCGTAAGATTCAAACTCAAGATTATCCTTAAGCCCACGCAGGATCGCTTGATCGTCCTCGATAATCAGAATCCGTTTCATGACTGTTCTCCCAGGGGAAGGTAGATGGAGAAGGTACTGCCTTCGCCGAGACTGCTTTCTACCTCGAGACGCCCTCCATGAGCCTTGACAAGGTGGGAGACGAGTGACAATCCCAGTCCGGTCCCCGGAATCCGGCCGCTGTTGGTGGATGAAACTCGGTAGAACTTCTCAAAGATCCGGTCCTGGTACCTCGGGTCAATCCCCAGCCCACGATCCGTTACCTGAATCACTGCGTGGGTGTCTTCTGTTCTCAACCTCAAATCGATCCGACGCGAATCTCCCGAGTATTTCAGGGCATTATCCAGTAGGTTCAGGATGGCCTGCTCCAGCCCGTCGCGATCGATTCTTACCTTGGGCAGGTTGTTTTCGGTCTCGACTTCGAGCTCGAAGCCTCGTTGCCTGAAAGGGTATTCCATGGCTCTCACGGCATCCTGAATCACTTCATCCAGATCGGCAGGCTCCAGACAGTAGGCCCGCTTGCCTGACTCAATCCTTGAGAAATCGAGTACGTTGTTTAACAGGCGCGTCAAACGCTGGGCCTCATTCACGATTGTCTCCAGGTATTCCTTGCGCGCACTTGGAGTCCTGGTTCGACCTAAACGCAGAGTTTCTGCAAACATCTGAATTGCGGTCAGCGGCGTCTTGAGCTCATGGGACACGCTGGACACGAACTGAGAACGCAGTTCTGCTGCTTTCACTTCGCGGCGCACGTCCCGCCAGAGGAGATAGGCCCCGAAAAAGGTGATGCTTAGAACCAGGATTACGGCGGTCAGATAGAAAAACCGCAGGACAGATGGCTCAAACAGCCGCTCTTCCGGGCCAGCCGTAATGGCAAGATTGAGACCGGGGAAACTCGGCCCCAGTGTCTCTCCCTCAGAGCTGCTAGCGGAGACAAAGGAAAGTCCATCGGAGTGGATGGCGCTGAAGGCCTGGTCCGCTGTCATGGACTCCAAGGCGTCATTCGCTCCGACAACCAGGAGCAGTGTCTGGGATTCCTGACCGGAGGGGGCTAGACTGACCAGCCAGCGGGTCTGTCCATACACAACCCACATGGGGCTCACCCGGCGCGGGTCATCACCGTCTGACAGTAAATCCAGGTCCGGGAAGTCTCGCTGAAGAACCAGAGCTTGCTCAACTTGTTCAATATGGTCAACAGCCAATCGAAGGCAGCTTGCGGCTGTTTCACTGGTAGCTTGACTGAATTGGGACGCAGCGATCTTTTCCAGGAGCTCCTGAATAAGATAGGCTTCCGGCGGGCCAATCCAGTCCCTGGTAGAAAACCTGGTCTGGATTCGTTCCACCACTGCCCGTCCTTCGTCATTTTCTTGAAGCAACGGATCAGCGGCATACAAGGCCAGTGGGATTCCGGATTCGTCAACCAGATCGAAGGGCAGCTGCAGGACTTCCTGGTAGTTTGCTGAGCTCTCCTCCTCCATGTCCATCTTCCTGAGCGCGCGGGCGAGTAAGAGACGGGCATAGCCTTGCTGAATCGGCTCCCGAGCAGAGGCCAGGGCTTGGCGATACAGCGCTGCTGCCTGCTTTGAGCTGTTCTTTGCGAATTCTGCTTTTTCACCCTCCCGAATCTGCCGGGCAAACGAGGAGCTATTCAGGAGATTGAGCGACTCGTGTGCCAAAGGATCAAGTTCCCATGGCCACTTCAAACCGCTCTCACCCACCACCCCGATGAGTTCCACTTCGGAGTTTGCATACTGTGCACGTTCCGCAGGTGCTGTGGAATTTCGGTATACGTCAACCTCTTCCTGCTTGATTCTTTCAAGCCACCTCAGCAGACTTTGTCCAAACTCGCTTGCCAGCAGGAGGCGCTGATCACGTGCTCTCTTCTCAGCGAGCTCCCGCTCCTGACGGATCACACGCGTGGTGAAAAACACCAGTACCGCACTGGGAAGAATTACGGCGATGAGGAAGAGCAGAATCTGTTTCCGGTGTGTCGCTGAGTACATTACGCGAAGCCACCCTTTATCCAGCAGACTCCATGTTACTCCTCTGCCCACCAGAAGGTGTCATAAAAGTGTCATGAAATGTGAATTTGTCTGCCGGCGTATTGTGCTCGTGTTTCAATCCTTCACACATCATTCCGGTCTCCTCCCGCCTCTCCTTGGCCTTGAGATATCGGCCGGCTATGGATACAGGTGCCCTTGCCGTCGCGGGCAGGGAAGACAGCATCGAACCTTCGAGCTTGTCACGTTGGAGACTAGCAGTTCAGTGACGGCCTGGAAGGCCATCTTCCCCTGGGTTCCGTAAAGAACGAAATGGTATGCATGGCGGAAGATAAGCTTCCAGCTTGTCACCACCGGTCCAGTTTCAGTCCTGACCGACGA
>JAUWTT010000349.1 GCA_030614585.1 Acidobacteriota bacterium | reverse complement strand
CCAGGAAGTTGGCGACCATTCCTTCTGAACCACGTCTTCTTTCACAACTTGGGAGTCTATCAGATCGAGGTATCGTTCAGCATTTGAGGAGTGGCCGGGGACAAATGTCAAATGTCAAATGTCAAATAGGGATTGGCCTGTTTTTCGTGTATGGGTTGTCAAGTCGGTACCAGAAGGAAATCTCTTTGCGGTCTTTGCGCCTTGGCTTGAGGCAGATTCATTTCACACAAAGCTCGCAAAGGCTCTAAGGGAGAAATCTTGGTTGAGATGGGTTTTCGATCACGAGCACGAGTTAAGATACCAAGCCCCAAGACCCAAGACGCAGGACCCAGGACCCAAGCCCCAAGCCCCCTCCCCGTCTATCGCTCCAAGTTCTCCAGGTCCTCCAAGGCCTTCGCCCGCTTCACCAACCGGACAAACTCGGACCGATAACCACCACGATCCTCTCCCGAACTCTTCTCGGCGATCGAGATGACCTTCTCATAGGTGGAAGCGCCTTTGTGCTCCGAGTCTCTCAACAGCATTCCAAAAGCCGCCACAGCTGCCGCAAACCGCAAACTCTGTTCAGCCTCCTCGAAAGATTTCGCTGTCTCTTGAACCGGAAACTGAAGCAGTTTACTCTCACTTCCAGCGGGCTCCTTGTATCGTAACTTCAACGTCAGCAGCTCTTCAGATTTCGCAGAAGAGCTCAAATCTCGCTCCACCTGGTATTTGAGGGGATCCACATCGGCACCTTCCAATTGCTGCCCAGCGGGAATAAGCTCGTAGAGCACCGTGACCGTATGGCCTGCACCTATTTCACCAGCATCTATCCGATCATCATTGAAGTCTTGATTTCGAAGCAGGCGATTCTCATAGCCGATCAAACGATAAGCCGCGATTTCGGCCGGGTTGAACTCCACTTGCACCTTCACATCTTTCGCGATTGTAACTAGCGTTCCTCCGATCGATTCGACAAGGACCTTCTTCGCCTCCTGAATTGTATCGATGTAGGCGTAGTTCCCATTTCCGCGATCAGCGAGCTTTTCAAGCGTGGAATCCTTGTAATTGCCCATGCCAAAGCCCAGTACTGTCAGGAACACTCCCGACTCGGCTTTCTGCTCGATTAAACGGGTCAAATCGCCTTGATTCGTCGTCCCGACGTTGAAGTCGCCATCCGTCGCCAGAATCACGCGGTTGATTCCGCCTTTTACGAAGTTCTCTTCCGCCGTCTTGTAGGCGAGGGCAATCCCGGCACCCCCGTTGGTGGACCCTCCAGCGTCAAGCTTCTCAATCGCCTGCTGAATAGTCTCTTTCTCCGAACAGAGCGTCGAAGGAAGCACCAAACCTGAGGCTCCCGCATAGACCACGATTGCGACTTTGTCACGCTCGTCGAGTTGCTTGACCAGCAATCTGAAGGCCCGCCGCAAAAGTGGCAACTTGTTGGCCGGCTGCATCGAGCCAGACACATCAAGGAGAAAAACAAGGTTGGCAGGTTCCCTCTCGCCGAGTTCCAGTTCCTTCCCTTTCAAGCCAAATCGAACCAGCTGGTGAGATTCGTTCCAGGGTGCAGTCGCGGTGTCTATGTGTACTGCAAAAGGCACATCACCAACCGGTCCCGCATAGTCGTAGGAGAAATAATTGATCAGTTCTTCGATCCTCACCGCGTCTTTGGGAGGAAGGGCTTTCTCGGTCAGAAAGCGGCGTACGTTCGCATAGGAGGCCGTATCAGCGTCTATGGAAAACGTGGAAAGCGGCTGGTCAGAGACTCGAATAAAGGGATTCTCACGGATGTGGTCGTAGGCCTCGGTCTTGAAATCGCCCGGAGGAATCGGCCTAGGGTCCACAAAGGGGGACGGCTGGTCGGCAAATCCATCCCCGACGCTGGAAGTTGAAACCAGACCCATATAGCGGGCGTTACCGCTCACGACACGCCCCGGAACCCCGCCTCGCCCCTTCCTTTTGAACAACATCTCACTTGGAGCGGCGGCTGGAGCCGGGGATTGGCTCGCATCCAGCTTAGCCACCTGCTGTTGCATTTCCCCCGAAACAGCGGACGATTGCTTTCCCTCCTGCTTGCCAGGCCTCGCAGGCATTGGCGATATGGCTTCTTCCGTTACTATAGCTGGTTCATTGCGGGCTTGGACTTGGGAAGAGGGCGGCATTGCGGCAGGAGTCTCTTGATCCGACACTTCCGTCTCAGCAAGCTGAGGAGCCGCTCGTTCGGCCCCAGAGGAATCGTCCTCATCCAACATCTGTTCTGCTCTTGTCTCGCGACTCTGACGAAGGACGGCTAGGTCCACCTGCTGACTGGAGTTCTCCAACAACGCAGGAGCCTCAACCACTAAAGAGCCCTCCCAGCTTAGATATACAGCCACCACCAAGCAGGCGGCTGCAGCTGCACCAACATAGCGATAGTAGCTTCCGAAACCCCGCTTGCGGGATCCAGCACGGGTTTCAATCCTGTCCCTCTGCTCAGGATGGAGACGTACCTCCTGCTCGTTCTGCAGGGCCCCGGTTACGAGATCAACTGTCTCCCTGATTCTCTCCAACTCTATTCTCAACTCTTCGGATTGCTCGAGTCTCTCCTCGAGTTCTTCCTTCTCAGGGCTTTCCAATTCACCCAACAGGTAAGCCGTGAGTCTTGCTTCTTCCAGTTCCTTCTTCATTTGACTCTCCTCAGAATCCGTTTACTCGACTTGTCCTTACCGAGCCTCTTCCGAATCGTCCTGATGCCCGTGTGGATGAGGAATCCAACATTGGAAACAGAGAACCCAGTCACTGAGCTTATCTCCTTGTAACTGAGCCCCTGTTGAAATTTGAGACGGATAACTTCCCTCTGCTTGTCGGGCAGGGCTTCAATCAGTTCTTCCACACCCGAAAGAACCTCCTCGTTTTCGAGGTTTCGCAAAGGGCCGGAGGACTTGTCTCGGAGTAGTGATAATCGTGGTGTACTCAGAGAGGTCATACGGCGCTCCTTTCTTTGCCAGTCTACGGCCCGGTTTCGACAAACGCGAAAGAGCCATTGAGCCAGATGGCCCCGCAAGTCTTTCGGCCTCTGTTTGCAAAGCTTAAGGAAAGTGTCCTGCACGACATCCCTCGCTATTTCCACATCTCCAAGAAGGCTCACGGCATAGCGAACTAACGGAACCTCGTATTGGTCTAATGCTTCTTCTACCCAAGTCGAATCGGCCATATCAGGTCCTTCTTGCTTTGCGTTTCATCGACCTCACCCTTGATAACGTACGAGCATCATTTTTCTTAGAGGAGAATAGGGCGCCTAAGAAAGATCGGCCGTAGCAAACGATCTCAACCAGGAGTGCAGCCTTGATGAACATTCAGGTTCCCCGAGCCAAAGTTGCCACTTCTCTACAGTGATGTACTCTTATACGATCTATAGAGCCGAATACTGACAGGATAGTTCCAAGTTCGAAGATTCGGTAGAGCATTGTGCGAGAATGAAATGATTGTGAAAATCCGCCATTTCGACGTAAGCCTACCGTTTCCGAGCCAGATTGTGGGCTGAACGGACAGTGGCTCGCAGCCTTCATACCCACATGTCCGCTGTCGATCACAGCGTTCCTTCTAGACCACCATGTATAAGAACTTCAGATTGAGTGCTTTGCTCAACGATATTAGAGACAGCCTTTCCGGGAAGGAGCATGACGTTACGACAGGCAGTATCGGCCGTGCCGTCACGATCCTGGCGATTCCGATGGTTCTCGAGCTCTCAATGCAATCGGTCTTCGCAGTTGTCGACGTCTTCTTCGTAGCAAAGCTCGGGGGCGAAGCGGTGGCTACAGTCGGAATCACGGAGTCATTGATGACGATCGTCTTCTCGATTGCTACCGGCCTGGCGATGGGAACAACAGCCCTGGTGGCGCGGCGAATCGGAGAACGTAACAGACAGGCGGCAACAACGACTGCCGTTCAGTCGATCTTTCTTGGAATTCTGGTGTCGACCCCAATCGCGGTAATTGGCCTGCTGTATACTCCCGACCTTTTGAAGCTGATGGGCGCTTCCGCCTCGGTAATCGAAATCGGAACGGGTTACAACGAGGTTATGCTGGGCGGGAATCTCACCATCATGCTCCTCTTCCTTATTAATGCCGTCTTCAGGGGGGCAGGCGATGCGGTCCTGGCGATGCGAGCACTCTGGATCGCGAACCTCGTGAATATCATTCTGGATCCCTGCCTGATCTTCGGCCTGGGTCCTTTTCCCGAGATGGGCGTTACGGGAGCCGCCGTTGCGACAAATGTGGCCAGGACCATCGGCATTCTCTACCAGATTAGAAAACTGGCCTCGCCGGCGTCGCGAATACAGGTTCACACGGCAGATCTGAAGGCCGACAGAAGGGTACTCGCTAACCTTTTCAGGGTGTCTCTGGGTGGAGTCCTTCAGTTTCTTGTAGCCACGGCCAGTTGGCTGGGTTTGGTAAGGATCATTGCTATCTTTGGGAGCTCTGCGCTCGCCGGCTATACGATCGCGATACGCATCTTCATTTTTGCGATCCTTCCTTCATGGGGTATGAGCAATGCCGCTGCAACACTGGTGGGACAGAATCTAGGGGCCAAACAGCCTGCCCGTGCTGAGAAGTCCGTCTGGTTGACGGCTGTAGCTAATATGGTTTTCATGGGTTTCGTCACAATCGTGTTCGTGACTTTCGCAGATCCGATCAGCCGCCTTTTTACTTCCGATGAGGAAATCCTGGTATACGCCGTTGACTGCTTGAGATATGTGAGTTACGGATACGTGTTTTACGCTTGCGGCATGGTGGTCGTACAAGCATTTAATGGCGCCGGAGACACGTACACTCCTACTGTCATCAATCTATTCTGCTACTGGCTGATGCAAATCCCACTCGCATACCTTCTCGCTCTTACAGCTGACCTGGGCGCCCAGGGAGTGTTTGTCGCGATCGCCGTTTCGGAGTCGCTCCTTGCTGTCGTTGCAGTTCTCGTTTTCCGGCGAGGGAAGTGGAAGGAACGCAAGGTCTAGCCTGTCCTGAACGAAACGAGACCCCGAGACACGTGTCAAGTCCTGATTGAGAATTGACGTATTGTGATTGATGTTTAGGATTAGCAGTCGTATCCGGTGCTCCCAGATCCCAAAAGCCTTCGTCGCAAACTCAGTCAATTCACCCATGGGAGTTTCGACAAAGTTCGGGATTAAGT
>JAUWTT010000611.1 GCA_030614585.1 Acidobacteriota bacterium | reverse complement strand
TTGTCCAACTCTGAAACTGCTTACCCAGTTCGATCAAAAGGGAGTCCCGATTACGCCAGGCGATCAACTGCAATCCGATCGGGAGACCATCCGCATCGAATCCACACGGAAAAACCAGCGCCGGAATCCCGGCAACATTCTGTGGTGCGTTGAGTCGCACGAAGGAGTTGACGATTGTTTCCTTATGGTTGCCGATTCTGATCTCTTGAGTTCCCAGGGGAGGCGCCGTAACTGGTACTGCCGGAGCCTCAAGACAGTCCACCTTGTTGAAGACCCGTTGAAACGCTTCAATGACCCTGTCTCGAGTTCGGTAAGCCTTCACGAGTTCGATGCCGGAAACCTCATATCCTGTTGACAGCCTCCCTCTGACGAGAGGCCCGTAGTCTTCAGGGCTGTTACTGAGGCCACTATCATGTATTGTGACTGCCTCTGCCCGGGAAATGATGTCTGAAGCGTGCAGAGCTTCCGGCAGCAACGACAAGTCAACTTCGATTACCTCTGTGCCCGCTTCCTCGAATAGTCGGATCGCTTGGCGGACCGCTCCCTCAACATCGATGTGAATGTTATCGAAGTAATAATCGCAGATGCCAATTCTGAGGTTTTTCGTCAGGCTCTCGCCGGTCTGTGGACTGTGGTTCAGACGCCGTGACGGAGAGATCGCAAGCATGATTGCTTCGAGATTCCCAACGGTGCGAGCGATCGGGCCAACATGATCCAGTGTCGTGCTCAGGGGGATGACCCCATCGGTAGGGACGATACCCAGCGTGGGTTTCAGCCCTGAGACACCGCACAGCGCCGCAGGAATTCGGATTGAGCCTCGGGTGTCAGTGCCGAGTGACCCGGCACACATGCCGGCTGCAACCGCGGCAGCCGAACCTCCGCTGGATCCTCCTGTCATTCTGTCGATTCGCCACGGATTGCGACAGGCACCGAAGTGCTCGTTCTCATTGGTGATCCCAAAGGCGAACTCGTGCAGGTTGTTCTTCCCCAGCAGAACCGCGCCCGCCTGACGAAGCCGGGTCACGGCTCGAGCCTCGCTTGGCGGATCTGCAAGCGGAAGGGGTGCCCTGGATCCACCTGTAGTGGGCATGTTCCGGGTGAGCAACAAATCCTTTACCGAAACAGGGATTCCGTTAAGAGCGAGAGGTTCTGTGCCGGCGCCCAACCTGTTGTCTGCTTGCACTGACTCTTCGATGGCCAATTCATTGATACACAAGAAGGTGTTGAGTAGTGGGTCATCCGCATCGATCAGCTCAAGCTCCGCCTCCGCCACCTCCCGAGCAGTCAACCTCCGGCTCTCAAACTCTTTGAGGAGTTGTTGAATGCCCATGCGTGTGATGTTCTCTGATGTCATAGTACAGTTCGGCTCCACTGAGCAGAGGCCCGTTCATATTTCCATGCGCTCCGCATGTTTATCCGGGTTACTCCGATAGGGACGCTCGTGCAACGGGCGTTTCTCCGAGGGCATCACATTCGCAGGCGATTTCACGCGGGCCGATCGATCGAACCACGTCTGGCATCGACTGAGGAATGTAGTCAGGAACGGGAGACAAATACGCTCGAACCACCCAAACTGGATTGAAGCTGAGAGTAACTCAGCTTCCAAGCGCGGAAACCGTAGTAATAACAGATTGCCGTCCGATCACCCATCTCTCGGAAGCGAGAAAAAAGATCGAGAAGCGTCTTAATCACCAGTTGGACTCGTCAAGCTCAGAGCCGTCTTCAAGGTACCAGGTATTCCCTCCGTAATCTCTCGAAACGAAGATATAGATCTTTCCGGCCTTTTCTGCTGCCTCTCTGGGCACCGACATCCGCAGAACAAATTCCTTGCCCTCTCCCACCAGTTCGGAAGCGGAGAATGCATAGCCGCGAACGGAAAGCTGCGGGATCGCCCACCAGTGGTTGGTATTTTTCTGAACGAAGTCAACCGGATCCTTGGACACAACGGTGTCATTTTCTTGAAGCTCCAAGGTCACGTCCGGTGTTTCGTCGCCGCGGATACCGAACCCGATTCGATATCTGCTGTCGGGCGCGAAATTCGTAAAATGAACCGAAAATCGTATGGCACCCTCCGCCGTTCGGATAATCGGAGCTGACATCGAAGCACCTTGTTGAGCAAGAACTGGAGTGGCTAGTAAAACAGTCAAAAAGGCAGTGAATACTAAGAGAAGATGCTTGCTTTTCATCTTGCAGTCCCCCTTAAAGGCAACAAACTTGAGCTGCATTTTACCAGACGGTACCAGCCAATTTCCTCGGAAAATGGAAGTTGATCCCCCTCCCAGTAATCCGAATTGAAGTTGACACTTCCCAAAGGATGTAAGCAAGAAGAATCCTTGCGGACCGTCGAACTACATCACCTCCATAATATACTAAGGTATAAGGTTTATAAACCCGCAAACCGAGATGCGGCAAAAACTCTCTGATTGTGCAAGAGCTTGGTTCGGCTATATCTTTAGCGTTATGAAAGCAGTACGTGTTCAGAAGACCGGTGGCCCTGAGGTCCTCGAGTATCTGGAAGTTGCGGATCTGAAATCTGGAGAAGACCAGATTCTTGTGCAGGTTGAGGCTGCTGGAGTCAACTACATCGATACGTACCACAGAGAGGGGCTCTATCCAGTAGAACTACCGTTTACCCCGGGGATTGAGGCTGGGGGCCTTGTACTCGAGGTGGGGTCCGGCGTTAGCGATCTTAGACCTGGAGAACGGGTCGTCTATTGTTTGAACATTGGATCGTATGCTGAGCAAGCGCTTGTTGATCAGTCCAAAGCCGTGCGTCTGCCGGAGAAGGTTGGCCTGGATGAAGGAGTGGCTGCGATGTG
>JAUWTT010000518.1 GCA_030614585.1 Acidobacteriota bacterium | reverse complement strand
TAGTACGGAGGAACTGAAACTGTTTGTGGATCGGTTGCCGATTCCTGATTCTCTTTGGGCCAAACCTGGCTCTGTGAGCTGCTGTAAAGTTGAAGGTAGCAAAGAAAGGTCACTCGATTCACGGTCACTCTCCTCTGTGCATACGATTAGCCTGCCGGAATCTCCTTCTCCATTGCCTCCAGCCGGGCCCGAAGCCTTGTCACTGCTTCAGGGTAGCGTTCGGCCACGTTGTATCTTTCAGCCGGGTCAACCTCAAGATCAAAAAGTTGAACGGAGGTATCCCCTACAGCAGTTGCGTCTTCTCCGATCTCTACCCCGATCCGGAGTTTCCACTTACCGATCCGGATTGCCTCCAGCTTCTTGCCCTGGAAATAGAGGAACTCCCGATCTGAGGGTCCCGGGCCTCGATCGAGAAACGGTGCCAGATCGATTCCGTCCAGGGTGAGGGCTGAAGGAAGTTCTGCACCACCGGCATTGGCCAGAGTAACAAAGAGGTCCATTGTCGTCGCAATCTCCCGGTAGGTGTGATGTTCTGGAACCCGCCCGACCCACTTCATGATTGCGGGTACTCGGAAGCCGCCCTCGAAGGAGGTTCCTTTTGCACCTCTGGTGAAGGGGCCTGGCGAACCCGCGTGCCAAGGCTCGACGATTCCTTCCTGGAACATTCTTGGGGGCATATTCAGCCAGGGCCCATTGTCGCTTGTGAATACGACGATCGTATTTTGTTCGACACCCGCTCGGGAAAGTGCCCGGAGAATCTCACCTGCACTCCAATCAATTGTTTCGATTACATCGCCGTAGAGACCAGCCCTCGAGTTTCCTTGAAAGTCTTCCCGAGTATGAATCGGAACGTGCGGCATGCTGTAGGCAAGATAGAGGAAGAACGGGTCTCCTTGGCTTTCTTCGATGAATCTGACAGCTTCGTCGGTGTACCGGGTTGTCAGAGTTGACTGCTGGACAGGGTACTCAACTGGTTCCGTGTCACGCCACAGCTGAAGCGGTTTTTCAGTCTGAACCCAGGGAGGCATCATGTCGTTGCTGTAGAGCAAACCAAAATACTCATCGAAACCATGGAAGGTCGGTAAGAACTCGTCCTTAGCGTGGCCAAGATGCCACTTACCTACCGCTTTTGTCCGATACCCTTTCACTTTCAGTGCACTGGCGAGTGTGAGTTCCTCCGAGGAAAGTCCAATCTCCGAATCGGGGCCGAGCACGAAAGGCAAGCCGGCCCTGAGCGGATAGCGGCCAGTAAGTAGAGCAGCGCGAGACGGAGTGCACGATGAAGCCGCTGCGTAGAATGAAGTGAATCGGACGCCTTCTGTAGCCAACGCATCAAGGTTGGGTGTTCTGATCGTGGGATGGCCGTAGCACCCGAGGTCACCGTACCCGAGATCGTCTGCAAAAAGCAAAACAATGTTGGGGGGGGCGTCGAGGGGCTTCACGTCGTGGGAACAGGTGGCAAGAGTCAGGGCCACCAGTATGCCTAACAAAAGAACGCTCGGCCGTTGAAGTTTCAGGAATAGTGGAGAATCGGGGTAAATTGGCGCCATTGTAACCTCCTCGAATTTTCGCGGCACTCGACTCGTGCGATTCTATCCCTCCGGTACTAAGGCAACAACTTGCCCGACATTTCTGGCCGGTTTTTGGGCAAAATGTGATCGATGAAACTGGCAAAAGGGCAGCGTTAGCCTTTAGAATCTTGAAGTCTTGGCTCTTTTTGTTGAATTTGGGCCGGCAGTTTGGTGTTGAAGGACGAGATTTTATGGTCGACTTTTGTGAATTGACTGCATCTTGAGACCGGTAAGAGGGAGTTGTGGGCTTGAGGAAATTTGGGACAAATCTGATTCTAATGTTGGTTCTGTTGCTACTGCCGAATTGCAGTGGCTCAAAGAAGGTCTCCTCAAAGACGGCGGGCGTCGATGTTACCGCTTCAAGCGTGGAGGGCTCACCTGGTACGACTGAAGATGCTCAGCAGCAGGAACCGTCATATTTCAAGGCATCCCGGCAGAAGGAACTGGAACTCCTCTTGCGTGATGCCGATCTGCTGTATGACCGCGGCCGGTCGCTTCTCGATGACGGACAATATGATCTTGGTTGGGTCTATTTCCAGGAAAGCCTGGATCTTCTCGAGAGTTCTGAAAGCGCATTCTCGGAGTCTCCTGAACTGGAGGACAAGTATGCGGAGCTGCTGAATGAAATCAGTAGGCTCAGCGTGTATTTCTCGGCGGAACCGGATGAGCCGCCCTTTCCCATGGTTGGAGACCTTGGCGAATCCTTGTCACCGCTGGACGAGATTGGTGCCGTTAACCTCTACACGATCAAGGTGGATCCCGGTCTGGAAGACCTGGTCAATGAAGACTTGCGCCAAAGCCAGTACGATTTTCCGGTTGTTGTGAACCAGCAGGTTCTCAAGTTCCTAAACTACTTTCAGGGGCGGGGACGGAAATCGATGGAAGCGGCCCTGGTGAGATCCGGCAGGTATGTTGACAGGTTCAGGAGGGTCTTCGCTGAGGAAGGGACTCCGAGGGATCTGGTGTATATGGCCCATGTCGAAAGCTTGTTTAAGGCCAAGGCTTACTCCCGGGCTAGAGCCAGAGGGATTTGGCAATTCGTCAAAGGAACGGCTCGGCTCTACGATCTTAAAGTTGATTGGTGGTTTGACGAGAGGCTCGATGTGGAAAAAGCGACTCCGGCCGCGGCTCGCCATCTCAAGGATCTGGAAGAGAAATTTGGAGACTGGTATCTGGCACTTGCGGCCTACAATGGAGGCCCCGGGCGGGTCACCCGTGTCTTCCGGCGGCATGGCAAAATGGACTACTGGACAATGGCCAAGCGGCGTCTGCTTCCCAGAGAGACACGTAACTATGTTCCATCGATACTTGCCGCGATTATCATCTATCGGAACCCGGAGCGTTACGGATTCCATGTCGAGAAGGACAAACCTCTAGAATTCGAGACCGTAAGTCTGGATTTTCAGGTTGATCTAGGTGTTGTGGCCGATGCGTCGGGAGTGCCTCTGACGACGCTGCTTGAATTGAACCCCGAGCTATTGCGGGGAGTGTCCCCACCGAATCCGCAGGATCACCTGCTCAAGGTTCCTGTTGGGATGGGATCTACTGTTCAGCAGCAGGTGGCGGGGATCCCCCCTGACAAGCGTTTGCGACTTAGACATCACAAGGTGCGCCAAGGTGAAACACTTTCGCACATAGCCGGCAAGTACGGCGTCTCAATCAGAGCTATCGCTGACACTAACCACATCAGGAACATCAACCGATTGAAACTGGGACAGAATCTGATCATTCCGCTTTCTGGATATAGTCCAACAGCAGCAAAGTCGGGTGGAGGGGGCACTGGCAGCTATAGGGTGCGACGAGGCGATTCTCTTTACAAGATTGCGCGCCGGCACGGTGTGAGAGTTGACGATCTCGTCCGATGGAACAATCTGAACCCTGGGGCGCACATCCACCCTGGCCAGGAAATCAGGCTCACTGGACAGCGGTAGCGCCATTCGACAGTCGGGAGGATGGTTACATTCCAGCGTTGGAGTTCAGTAACCGTGGCCTTGATATATCCTTTCAGGATCGTCCAGGGAACATAACATACGAAGAGAAGGGAGGCTAGGATGCGAAAGGGGTTGTTACAATTGGCGCTCACAGCGGGGCTGATCTCGAGTAACTTTGTCGCCGTAGGATCTGCGGAAAAGGCGTACGGAGATG
>JAUWTT010000250.1 GCA_030614585.1 Acidobacteriota bacterium | reverse complement strand
GGGGTTGCTTCGAGTTTGCTTGCACCTATTCTATCCCAGCGGGCGACAAGGGACAAACTAAGAAATGTCAAATGTCAAATGTCAAATGACGAACCGGTGATCGGTAATCGGTAATCGGGTGGGGGACCGGTGATCGGGGGAAGGGCTAACCACAAAGTCACCAAGGTCACCAAGAAAATACGTGGCCTTCTTACTTCTTTACCGATTACCGTTCACAGCTAACCGATTACCGATTTCCCCTATTCCTCCCGTTTCTGTTGCTCAATCTCCTTCGTAACGCTCTCGACGCCTGCCTCACAAAGCCTGTCGAACAGCTCCTTGAGCTTCGAATCGGTATGCCATCGGAAAAGCAGTTTGTGCGCCTGCAGCCTCCCGTCATCCGTTTGCCAGCCGAGTAGTCCCAAGGCAAGAAACCCGGTCGTGAGCGCCTCTCCCAGCTCAGCCTGGAACTCGATAGAATCCGCTACTTTCAAAAACTGAATCTCACCTTCACAAGAAGCCAACACTACTCGGCTGTAATCATAACGAGTCTGGTCGGTGACTATCCTTATTACACGCAACAACTGGTCGAAATCCGGCTGAATGAATTCAAGCTGAGAGGCTCCTGGAGTCGAAGATAGCTCACTGGACCATTTGCTGAGTTCGATTAAGCGGTGGATCTCATTGGCCACGGCATCCGGTTTGAGCTCCTTGAGGCTAAACCGGCGCGACCATTCCGAAGTTTCCTCTTTCTTGTCATGGTTCAGGCAGAAGGCAATTCTAGATGCTTCCTCCAGGTAACCGCCGCAAGAAACATCGCGGAAACTCCGAAGAGCCTCTTCGACCAAGGTTCCAAGCAGTTCTTTAGAGGAATACACGTCGCTGGGAGTATAGCGGACTCCAGCGTGAGGGTCACCTGCCTGGAAAGCTTTTCGGCGTCAAATTTCAAGTTTTAAAACTGGACTCGTTATCCTACTCACACCTGCAGGCTCTCTGACTAGTAAGGAGAGGCCCCATACCTGACTATGACGGGTCTGTTGCCCAAACCCAACAGAGAAAGCTCGAAGCTCGAAATCCGTCCGCAAGACTTCAGTACTGGTGGCAATTCCGAATCTACGTAGTTTTAGAATATCTGAGTTTTGCATAGGGGAATCGTGCGATACAATTCGATGGTCCGAAAGCCATTGTGAGGTTCATCGAATGAAGAAGTGCTTGTTTCTAACGTTCTGTTTTCCCATTCTCCTGGCTTCACTCAGCACCACTCAGGTTGGGGCCAGGGAATTCCTGACGCTTCATGGGGCGACTGCGGAACAAGATGCAGAGATCATGAACCGGGTCACCATTCCGACGATTGACTTGGATAGCGAAACGGATCGTCAAGTCATTGTGGATAGAGAAGCAGGCCAATACCTCGGCCATGTGACGACCTGCCTTTTGGAAGATGGTAGAACTATCTACGCGGTATACCCGAAAGGCCACGGCCGCGGCGCGATCGTAATGAAGCGGTCTGAAGATGGCGGCAAAGCATGGTCTCAGCGGCTGCCGACACCGGAGAATTGGGAAACCAGTCAGGAGGTGCCCACCATTCACCGTGTCGTGGATCCTTCAGGGATACGCCGTCTGATCATCTGGTCAGGGCTTTATCCGGCGCGTTTGGCGGTGAGTGAGGATGACGGAAGGAACTGGTCCGAACTTGAACCTGTGGGCGACTGGGGAGGGATCGTTGTGATGGGGTTTGTTGAACCCCTCAGGACCGGCAAGGGGCATTACCTGGCCATGTTCCATGATGATGGACGCTTCATCAAAGGGAGTGGAAAGACGACGGGCACCTTCACTCTTTACAAGACCATTAGCAAAGACGGTGGGCTGAGCTGGTCGTATCCGGAATCGGTCTGGAGTGGCTCCGACATCCACCTTTGCGAACCAGGTTGTATTCGCTCTCCGGATGGTGAACAGCTTGCGGTTCTGCTCAGAGAGAACGCGCGACGAAAGAACTCCCACGTCATTTTCTCTAACGACGAGGCAGAGACATGGAGTGAGCCCCGTGAACTGCCTCTGGCTCTCACAGGAGATCGCCACACACCGAAGTATGCCAGGGACGGCCGCCTGTTCATCAGCTTCCGTTGTCGTTCTCCCAAACACCTTGCAGCAAGTCGTCCATTTGAGACCGACTGGGTCGGCTGGATCGGAACCTATGAGGATATCGTTCGCGGAAGCGAGGGCCAATATTTCATCCGCTTGAAGGACAACAAGTATCGTTACGACACGACTTATCCAGGGGTGGAACTGTTACCGGACGGCACTTTTGTTACTACGACCTATGGCCACTGGGTTGAGGGGGAGGAACCCTACATCATCTCTGTCCGCTTTCTCCCTGAAGAGATCGATAAAAGGGGAGCCGACCGTCAGGGGGAGTGAAGTTCTTATGATCGATACTCGACTTCAATTGACTGGATTGTTTGCCGCGACTTACACGCCTTTGAAAGGTGATGGAAGTCTGAATCTAGACGAGATTCCTCGAATGGTGGATCATCTCGGGAAACGCGGGGTCAGTGGGTTATATGTGTGCGGCAGCACCGGCGAAGGAATGTCCCTCTCCACGGGAGAGCGTCAAGCTGTTGCCGAAGCCTTTGTAAAGGCCGCCGCGGATAGCCTCACGACAATCATTCACGTCGGGCACAATTCGTTAGCCGAAGCGAAACACCTGGCTGCCCATGCTCATCAAATCGGCGCTGATGCGGTCTCGGCCACGGCGCCATCCTATTACAAACTGACCGAGGCAGCCCTGCTGGTCGAGTGCATGGAAGAGATTGCCTCTGTCGTGCCTGCCCTACCCTTCTACTACTATGACATCCCCGAAATGACTGGAGTGGAAGTCGACATGGTAGAGTTCCTGCAAATCGGAGGGGAGAGAATCCCGAATCTGGTGGGCTTGAAGTACACTTCCCTCAATGTCCCGGAGTTTCAGGCTTGTCTCGAACTCGAAGCTCGCCGGTTCGAAGTGCTCTGGGGCAACGATCAGATGCTGCTTAGCGCACTGGTCGTTGGTGGGAGGGTAGCCATCGGGAGCACGTACAACATTGCAGGACCGCTGTACAACAAGCTTATCGAGGCGTTTGAGAAAGGTGATTTGGAAGAAGCCCGTCGTTGCCAGTCGCTCTCTGTAGCTCTGATTCGCCGAATCTTCAAGTACCCCTTTCACCCGGCAATGAAGGAAATTATGAAGATGAACGGGATTGACTGCGGCCCCTGTCGCAGGCCACTGGGCCGGGTTACGACTCCACAAATCGAATCGCTGCGAAAGGATCTCGAAGAGATCGGCTATTTCGAGTGGTCCAGACCCTGATCTCAATGACAGGACCTGTCTAGTCTGCATCGCTCAAACCAGCAAGTTACAAAAGCTCACAGGAGTTGTTGATTGCTTGGTGGCTGGAGGTTAAACCCATGATCGGGGCTAGAGAATAACTGTGGGAATGCGAATCATCCTGTTGGCTCTACTTCTGTTCAGCCGGATTTCATCGTTAGAGGGCAGCACTTCACCCGAACCGTTTTCCACAGATTTCTTGAGCTGGAAGGCACTCCCTGACCTTCCGGGACGACTCGGAGTCGCCGGGCCTTTCGTCGGAGTCCATCGGAACGCTCTGATTGTGGCTGGTGGGGCTAACTTCCCTTCACCCTTTTGGGAAACTGAGAAAGTCTGGCACGACGGTGTCTCGATCCTTATCAATAGGGAAGATGGGCAGCATGAGTGGCTCGAGGGCTATAGTCTTGATCGGGCAACAGCCTATGGGGCTAGTGTAAGCACCGAACATGGCATCGTCTGCATGGGGGGTAACGATGGTGTAAGAACTTTTGACGACGCTTTCCTCCTGACCTGGGACTCGACGACCGAAACCCTCCGACAGATCCGCCTTCCTCGCCTTCCGCAGCCGTGCGCCTATGGCGCAGCGGGGAGAATCGGGGATGTAGTGTATCTAGCGGGAGGTCAGAGTGCACAGGGCTTAGAGACGGCACAACGGAATTTCTGGCGGTTGGATCTGTCGAAACTCGACGGTCCAAGGGAACTTTTCCAATGGGAAAGGGTGGTGGCCTGGCCCGGACCGAGTCGTGCGTACAATCTCACCGTCACTCAACACAACGGGTTCAACAAGTGTATCTACGTTCTCAGCGGGAGAAGGGCGAATGTAGCTGAGCAGGTCGACGGTGTACCGGGGTTCGCACCGACACGGGACATTTACGCTTTACAAGACGTCTATGAGTTCAATCCTGCACATTACGATCCTCAGGCATTTGACGCCGAGTCGGGAAAGTACCGTGGCACCGGACGGTTCGCCAAACCGTGGCGGAGACGCTCCGACACGCCGCACCCAATTATGGGGGGCACGGGTGCGGCCATGGGCCAGTCACATATCTTTGTCCTGAGTGGCGCAGATGGGGAACTGATGGCCCGTTCCGCAGAATTAAGGGAGGCGCATCCTGGATTCCCTCCCCGCACCCTCGCATACCACACAATAACCGACACCTGGATCGATGCCGGCCCGTCCCCAGCCAACCCGGTCACGACCCCGGCTGTCTGGTGGGAAGACCGGGTCATCCTTGCGTCGGGTGAGATCAAGCCAAGAATTCGCACGCAGCAGGTTTGGGCAATCGAACCGGTTTCGACGACACCCTCCTTTGGCTTCATTAATTCGAGTGTCCTGATCATCTATCTGGCCGCCATGCTGGGTATCGGATGCTACTTCGCCAGGAAGAACCGAAACACCGACGACTATTTTCGAGGCGGTCAGAAGATTGTGTGGTGGGCTGCCGGATGCTCAATCTTCGCTACCATGCTCAGCTCGATTACCTACATGGCGATCCCGGCCAAAGCATACGCACAGGACCAGGTTTACTTGCTGGGTAACCTGATGGTTCTTGCCGTGGCGCCGATCGCTGTTTATCTGGCACTCCCCTTCTTCCGGCAGATCGATGCCACCAGTGCTTATGAGTACTTGGAGAAACGGTTCAACCGACTTGTCCGGCTTTTTGCCAGCGCGTCTTTCACGGTTTTTCACATCTTCAGGATGGGGATCGTGATGTCGCTGGCAGCGTTAGCCCTGGCTACGATAACGCCATTGTCTGCGACCGAGTGTGTCCTGATCATGGGCGTTCTGAGTGTTATCTACTCTACGATTGGTGGCATTGAGGCCGTCATCTGGACCGACACGATTCAAACCTTCCTTCTCCTGGGAGGAGCTGTCCTGTGCTTCGGCTTAATGATTGCTGGAACTGAAGGCGGGGTTGGGTCTTTATTCTCCATAGCCCAGAGCGAGGGTAAGTTACATCTGTTCAATTTTCACTGGGATCCAACCACCACTTCGTTAGCGTTTTGGGTCGTTATATTAGGTGCTGTCGGACAGAACCTAGCCTCCTACACGTCAGACCAGGCGGTTGTGCAGCGCTATATGACAACACCCGATATCAGGCGTGCGGCACGTTCGATTTGGACGGCAGCTATTCTCGCAATCCCGGCTTCTGTCCTTTTCTACGGCCTGGGTACTTCTCTGTACGGATTCTACAGGTCCCATCCGGAAAAGTTGGATCCGACCTACATGACCGACCAGATCTTCCCCCTTTTCATCTCACGAGAGGTTCCCGTGGGACTTGCGGGCTTGATCGTCGCGGGAATCTTTGCGGCTGCCCAATCTACGATCTCGACGAGCATGAACTCAACCGCCACGGCTGTGGTGACCGACTTTTTGCGCCCTTTTCGCGCCTTGGCCAATGAGAGTGATTACTTCAGGTGGGCCCGCGGGTTGACCTTCTGCTCCGGCATACTGGGCACCTTGCTGGGACTGCTTTTCATTGATCCGGAGAACCGGTCATTATTCGACTCATTCATCCGGGTGATCGGACTTTTCATGGGAGTTCTTGGGGGATTGTTTCTTTTAGGAATCCTCACATGCCGGGCGAACAGCCGGGGTGCGCTCGTTGGTGCCTTAACCGGAGTGGTGGTGATGGGGTTGATTCCGATCTACACCCAAATCAACGGATATCTCTACGCTGCGATCGGGATTACCGTCTGCTTTGTTACGGCTTATCTTGTCAGTCTTATCAGCCCAGCTTCTCGAGAATCCGTACAAGGCCTGACAATCCACACGCTGCGGGGAAGAGACCGGCAGAGGATGTGACCGCCGAGTGAGTTCTCGGGCACGTCATCCCTGCGGGGTTTCCGCGGAGC
>JAUWTT010000547.1 GCA_030614585.1 Acidobacteriota bacterium | reverse complement strand
TGTTCGGCAACTTCCTTCTGAATTGCGAAGATGTCCGCGATGTGGCGATCATAAGTCTCCGCCCACAAATGCCGTTCAGGTGAAATGCCAATAAGCTGCACGGTGACGTGAATCTGATCCTTATCTTTCGAGACGGAACCTTCTACCAGAGTTTCAACACCCAAGTCTGCGGCTATCTCGGGGAGGGGCTTAGCGCTTTCTTTGAACTGCATCACAGACTGGCGGGAAATGACTCTCAAAGAACTGATCTTGGCCAGTTCCGTTATCACGGCCTCAGTGAAGCCATCTGCGAAGTATTCCTGCTCAGGATCGGCGGATAGGTTGTCCAAAGGTAAGACCGCCAGTGACACGGCCTCAGTCCTTCCAGAGGAGAGCCACCAGACTGCTCCGACCGTCGCAAACAGAAGGAGTGCAACCACAAAGATCTGCCGACCTTTTCGGTCTACCTTGGGAAAGATTTCTTCAACCGGAGCAACGAAACGGTAGCCGCGACGGGGAAGAGTCTCTATGAAACGTGGATTGTTCGCCGAGTCGCCCAACGCTTCCCGAACCTTACTGACCACGTGATTGAGGTTGCCCTCAAAGTCAACGAAGGTGTCGCCGCCCCAGAGTCTCTGGCGCAGCTCCTCCCGAGTGACAAGCTCGCCCGGTTTCTCCAGCAGTGTGGCCAAGACTTGGAAGGCCCTCTCCTGAAGCAGGACCCGCTCATTGTTTTGACGGAGAATACCCGTCTTCAGCTCCAGTTCGAAGCTGCTGAAGCGAACGACCCTCCGCTCGGACCGCTGTTGTTGCATAGTCACTGCCCCCGCGAAGCAGGTTAAGTCTAGCATACCGCTCTCGGGCTTAATCACTGATTTTTCAGTTACTTGAATCTATGTGAAAGGCTAAGTCATTTAGAAGTCAGAGAGAAGTCATCTGTTGATCATTGACTCACTCGAAAGATTTCGGTGGGATACAGGTAACGAAGGACTGAGGGATTGAAACTAGGCGGTATCAGGTGCGAGGAGAGGAGACCCTTCGCCGCCGAGGTCGAAAGAGGAAATTCCATCCATCAGACTTCAGAAAAGGAGGTAAGAGTCATGGTTAGAGAATTCAGTCGGATTTTTGGGGTATGTGCCATCACTGGCTTGCTCACAGTGGTCTTTGCCACCACAGCGGCGGCTCAGCCACCGGGGCCTGAACCTACTAGAAGGGGGCACCAATGCTCTCTGAAAACCATCGTTGGGTCCTGGGTGTACGCGACAGGGGTGGGAGAGTTTAGAGACGAGAATGGCAATCTTACGGGAAGGGGAACCTCTATGGGAACCTGGAACGTCGATAAGGATGGCAATATGACGGGAGAATTCGATGCCACCTTGTCATTCTTGGGATACCGTAATTTGGTCTTAGAGGATGTAGAATACTGGGGGCCAGTGACCGTCTATCCCGACTGCACCGGAACCTATAGCTTTGAGACTGAACATGGCTCCACCCGTACGGAAAGTATCGTGATCTCTGGGAATGGGAGCGAAATCCGGGGGATGTCACACACAGAGGGGGTCCTTTGGACGTTCACGCTCAAGAGGGTGCGCGGCGACGATGATGATTAGTTGCTAACTGCAGCTAAGCTTCCACAAAGACACCAAGAGCACCAAGAATCAAGGGTTTACTCTAGAAACACCTATTTCCTTTGTGCTCGTGGTGTTCTTAGTGGTTTGAACTATGCGAGTTAGTTCCCAATCTTCACTGGAAGCAGGGGACAGAGGAAGTAATTCGGCGGCCCACCTTCAAACGAGCCTTCCACGATATCCAGATGGCCGAATCCGTAATGGAGCATGATGTCATCGTGGGACTTGAGAACGGGTACCGTCCCATGATCATCAAAGCCGGCCTGTGTCCACATGACGGTGTAGGTAGCCCAGCGTCCGCCGTTGTAGTCGAAGTTTCGAGGCGCGGCCTCTGCCACCGGTAGCTGTCCCATAGGATTATTGCTGTTGACGATGACGAACAGTTTGTCAAAAGACTGTTCATTACGACCGTTTGGCCGTGGCAGTGTTGTGGCTGCCTTGGTACCCCACATTTCGCCGTCACCCCATAGGGCCGGCGAGAAATTCGGTCTCCCTGGAGCTGCAATGGCTGCACTGAGAAGAATGAAACCAAGGGCAAGAAGAGTAAGAACGGATTTTGGCTGTATGGTCAGTTTAGTTGTACTCAATTGTCTTTTCTCCTTTTTCATTAAGAAAGGGTTTGGGTTCATTTTCTCGGGAACCTGGCCTTCAAGGAGGTTCGCCGGGAAAAACGCTTTAGGTACATCTGTGCAGAAAGGCAGCGGTTGGTTACAGGAAAAGGAGAAAAAACTTTTCCGAAGCAGGGGAATACCTGGTTCGCTTTCTCAAGCCTGAGAGTGTCTGACCATGTAGAATCTCGACGTGGGGAGTTCGTCAAAGCGTAGGCAAGGAGATCAACAGGGGAATGGTCCGGAAGATCTCGTTGACCTGATGGTCTCGTATCAGGCAGGAAACTTGCAAGCTTTCGAAATGCTTTACTCCGCGATGAAACCCCGTCTCTTTCAGTATCTCCTTAGTTTGACGTTCGAACCGTCCCGCGCTGAGGACCTGCTGCAGGAAACGTTTCTTCAATTACATCGATCCAGAAGGACCTACCAGCCAAGAAGGCCGGTGATGCCCTGGGCGTTCGCAATTGCACGACACGTCTTTTTGATGGATCGGCGCGCGGGGAAGCGTCGGCGGCAGTATGAGGCGAGTGATTTGGCAGAGCTGCCTGAATTGCCGATCCCGGCCGACGTAGAACAGCTGGCCGACAGGGAGTTGATCGGCAAAGCACTCAGCCGAGTCTCAGAACCAAGGCGTGAAGCGCTTCTACTGCATCATGTCTGGGGCTTTTCGTTTGGCGAAATCGGAGCACTCCTCGGCATAAGGAAAGGAACAGCGAAACTGAGAGCGTACCGGGGAATGCAGAGTCTCCGGCAAGAACTGGGAGTTGATCGGACGGACAAACTTGAGAAGGTGAAGTAACTAAGCTCAATGAACTTGCAAAGTGATTATAGAAGATGTGTTCAAAAAGGATAGTGGGAAGTGGTGCAAACAAAGGATGATCTGCTGCTCGAACGCTTGAGACAGGAGATTGCGTCGGATCTGAAGCCGGAACAACCCCTGGCCTCGGCATGGAAACGAGCCCTGTTCCTGTTTCCCGTCTGGGGGGCCTTGTTGGTGTTGACACTGGGCGGATTTGGGATCAGAAACGATTACGAAATCCTTGGGCCCTGGACGGCTTGGGCGCTGGCTCTGACCCAGCTCGCAGTGGGTTACTTGTTGGCCATCGTCGGCTTGCGGATGGTGATCCCGGGAGCTTTGTTTGCAGCCGGCAGTGTTCGCTTGGCTGCAATTCTCGCGATTCTCTCCCATTTTGGGATAGCGGCGTTCACCTACGAACGGAGTCCTGTGCTTGTGGCTGAGGATAGGGTCTGGGAACTTTGGGCGATCTGTTTCCTGATTAC
>JAUWTT010000295.1 GCA_030614585.1 Acidobacteriota bacterium | reverse complement strand
CTTTGTCCGACCTGAAATCGGGTCCGCACACTCTCAAAGTTCGGGTCGTCGACGAAGTCGGAAACCTGGGCACGTATCAGAGGGCGATTCAAGTACAATACCCACGAAGGCACTAAAGCACTAGTAAGTCTTCTTGTGTCTTAGCGATTTTGTGATTACCGATCACCGTTAACCGATTACCGATCACGGATTACCGTTCCCCAGATCCCAGTCACAGTCCCTGCTGCTCATACACATCGATCTTCTGGAAGGAGTAAATGAAGAACGGGCTGGCCAGGTTCCCCACTTCCTTAAACTGGCTTCCCCTGAGAGTTGTCCCTACGGCATCGAGCAGAGCGTAACTTCTCGGAGGTTCGAGCACACTGTCGATCTCTGCATGCCCTTCCGGCTTGATCTCTGCGACCAGGACCAGTGAATCTTCATAGGGCAGCCGCCACGCCGTATCGACCAAGTCTAAAAGTTCGCTACGATCCTGAACCACTTCTACGTTTAGAACCACCGGAGTCCCTGCATTTTCAATTGTCCACGGCGGTGTCGAGACAATGAGAAAGACTAATCGCTCGACCCGGACCGGCACAACATTCGCGAAAAGCAAAGCAAGCAACACCAGCGAAATGGGGAGAGCGCTAACCCTCGCCCAAAATGCGCCCGGTTCAAGCTCGCGCCAGAAATCAACCGATTTTGTCCTCACCGACGAGAGCCACGTTGAAACCAGTGGACGGTTCCTCTCCGAGACTCTTGCCAGAATCGTCCGCGCAGACGATGCAGGCAGAAAGATCTTCTCGCTCACGGCCTGGCGAACGAAATGGAGCTCCTGATAGCACTCATTGCACCGGTCACAACTCGCTTGATGAGCTTCCATCAAGGCCATTTCACGCGCCGAAAGGTGGGCATCCAGGAACTCATGAATCCTCGGACGAAAATCCTTGCATCTCATAAGCTATCGCCTCCCCGAAAGTCCTTCAACAAATCCCTTAGCTTTTCTCGGCCACGGGCGATTCTCGACTTTACCGTACCCATACTCACACCCGTTACGTCAGCGATTTCCTCGTAAGTGAGACCCTCCAAGTCACGGAGAGCCACCGCCACACGCTGCTCAAAAGACAACTGCTTGAAACTCTCGCTCAGAGCACTTCGCAATTCTTTCGAATAACATTCGCGAGCCGCCGATCGATTCCGCCCACGCAAGTCGAGAGGTCGAGTTCCATTTTCTGACTGTAGACCAAGATCCAGCGATGTCGTGCGGTTCCAAAGCCGGCGCTTCCACCAACGATTGCGGCTGACCGCGTGACTAATCGTAATGCGGTAGATCCAGGTCTTCAGGGAACATTCCGCTCGAAATGAACCGATTTTCCTGAAAATCGTCAGGAAAACTTCCTGAGTGACGTCCAAAGCCTCGGACTTATTGGTTAAGAGCCTATAGGCCAGGGAATAGACCATGTCTTTGTAAAGGTGAAACGCCTCGGCGAAAGCCCACTCGTCCCCTTCCTGCAAACTGACGACCAGGCGATCACCCCGACTGAAGGTGTCTTCAGGGCTGATTGGTCGCGTCAGTTCGGACATCGGAATTACCCAAAAAGTGAAAGTGGCTCTAGTAATCCTCTACTAACTTAGATTGAAGAAATCGAGAAAAGTTCCCCTTTTGGAACCGGTTATCGGTGAACGGTAATCGGGTTATCGGTTATCGGTTATCGGTTATCGGTTATCGGGGTGGACGGTACCACTAAATCACAAAGACACTAAGGAGAGCTTTGTGATTTCGTGACTTCGTGGTTAGTCAATGCATTGATCTGGCTAGGGTGAGAGCGTCGGTGAGACACTCCGGACGATAACCGATCACCGATAACCGATCACCGATTACTCCCTCAGCAGTGGAAGGAGCGTCTTCCAAACCGTATCGGCGATGATTCTGTGTCCTTCAGCGGTAGGGTGAATCCCATCAGGCAGGTTCAGTTCCGGCCTACCGGCAACCCCTTCGAGCAGAAAAGGAACTAGCTCGGCCTGGTTCTCTTCAGCCAGTTCGACGAAGAGCTCTCTGAACTGAGTTGAGTAGTCGGGTCCAAGATTCGGCGGCACCATCATTCCAACGATCACAATTTCAACGCCTGGATGCGCCTTCCTGGTGCGATCAATGACCTGCTGGAGATTACCTTTGGTGACATCTAACTGAATTCCGCGCAACCCGTCGTTGGCCCCGAGTTCAAGAACCAGAATATCCACGTTCCTTCTTAGCAACCAGCCGATACGGCGCAGCCCTCCTGCGGAGGTATCGCCGCTGACCCCGGCATTTACCACTTGCCACTCCAAGCCGGTATCGCGGATCTTCTCCTCCAACACTGCAGGGTACGCCTGTGCTGGATCGAGACCGTAACCTGCTGTGAGGCTATCGCCTAGAATGAGGATCGTCTTCCCCTCACCCTCAGCACGAAGGCCGCCTAAGGGAGCAAACAAGACAGTCATCAACATCAACAAGACCCTCATCGTGGAAAATGCCCTCATCAAAAACCCTGCTATAGTACGATATTACACCGCTGGCCAACTTGAAAAACCCTTCATGAATAGGTGGAATTCTTGATACTGCGTACCGAGCAACTTGGAAAGACCTTCTCCAGTGGGGACCGCGAACTTTCTGTCCTGAGTGCGATCTCGTTCGAGGTGGAACAGGGCTCTTCGGTCTCGATCGTTGGGCCTTCGGGTAGTGGCAAAACAACTCTGTTAGGACTGTGTGCAGGTCTGGATCGGCCGACACAAGGGCTAATCGTTCTGAATGGTCAAGACCTCGGCACGCTGTCCGAGGAAGGTCTCGCTCGACTGCGCAATCAACACGTAGGTTTTGTGTTTCAGTCCTTCCAACTGATCCCGACGTTGACAGCGATTGAGAACGTAATGGTGCCGGGTGAGCTTCACGGAACGGCTGATATCGGAACCCGGGCAGCCGATCTGCTCCGAAAAGTAGGCTTGGGAGATCGTTTCGACCACTATCCAACTCAGCTTTCGGGTGGCGAGCAGCAGCGGGTAGCGTTGGCACGCGCCTTTATCAACCGTCCGCGGATTCTGTTTGCAGATGAACCGACCGGCAATCTCGACGCCGAAACAAGTGAAAAGGTGGAAGAGTTGCTTTTTGATCTAAACCGCGAGAATGGGACGACTCTGATTCTCGTCACTCACAATCTGGAGCTTGCGGCAAAGACGGAGCGGATCATTTCCTTGAAAGCGGGAAGGATCGTGGCCGACAGCCCAACGCATAGCGAACTGGGGAGCCACGCCTGATGTTCGCCTGGACCCTGAGAATGGCATGGCGCGATAGTCGGCATAGTCGGCGAAGGCTGCTTCTCTATCTCTCGTCAATCATCATGGGGGTTGCAGCGCTGGTTTCGGTTCGTTCTTTTGGGGACAGTCTCCTGGAGGCCGTGGACGAACAGGCAAAAGTCTTGCTGGGGGCTGACCTTTCGATCAGGAGTCGCACCGCTTTCGACGACGATGATGAGAGTCTTCTGCTTGAAATCGGGGGAAACCAGTCGCGACAAACCAGTTTCTCCTCCATGGCTTATTTCCCGGCACAGAACGGGACCCGACTGGTGCAAGTGAGGGCTCTGGAGGGAGAGTTTCCATACTACGGGGATTTGGAGACCATTCCTCCTGAGGCGGCTCGTACCTTCCAGGATGGCCCATTCGCGCTAATGGACAACACTCTAATGCTGCAGTTTCAGGTTCAAGTGGGCGACCCGGTAAAGTTGGGATCCTACACCTTTCAGATCGCAGGTCGCTTATCAAGAATACCGGGTGAAAGTGCAGCGTTTTCAGAGTTTGCCCCACGCATTTACATCCCACTTTCCTTGCTTGAAGAAACCGGGTTGATACAGGTCGGAAGTCGAGTTCGTTACACGGCCTTCATTCAGTTTGAACCAGGATATGACACGGAGAACCTCGTCAAGGAGATCGAACCACGATTAAGGGAACTGGAGTTATCGAGTGATACCGTTCAAGAACGCCGGGAGGGCTTTCAGAGAGAGCTCTCTAACTTGAACAACTTCCTCAGTTTGGTTGGGTTCGTCGCCTTGATTCTCGGGGGAATCGGTGTAGCAAGCTCGATCCACCTGTACGTTCGACAGCGTGTTGAAACGATCGCTATCCTCAGGTGCATCGGCGCTTTGCCTCTGCAAAGCCTGGGAATCTACCTTGTCCAGGCCTCCATCATGGGCCTAACCGGTGCCCTGGCCGGGGCGACCCTGGGGCTTTTGGTGCAAAGGTTGATTCCTGCGGTGCTCGCAGACCTGATACCGCTGGAAGTTGAGAATAGCATCTCCTGGGGCGCGGTAGCCGAGGGCCTTCTCGTAGGCCTTGGTACAGCACTCCTATTCGCTGCGATCCCACTGCTCCCAATCCGAAGGATATCCCCACTTTTTGCCCTGAGAAAGGATTTCGAAAGTGCTGGAAAGCGCCCCTGGGATTTCTTGGTACTTGCTGCCTATCTGGCCCTCGGTGCATCGCTCCTTGCCTTTTCGCTCCTTCACGCACCGAGATGGACGGTCGGAATCGGCTTCTTTGGAGCTATTCTGCTTGTCTTCGGTTTGCTTTTTACAGTCGCCAAGTTAGCCATGACTCTGATTAAGCGCTACTTCCCTTCTTCATGGAGATACGAGTGGCGTCAAGGCCTGGCCAACCTCTACCGGCCACACAATCAAACCATAGTGCTGATGCTGGCAGTCGGTCTGGGGACTTTCTTCATCGTCACGCTTTATCTAACGCAACAGAGTTTACTTCGGGAAGTCGAACTCGCCGGCTCTGAGGGGCGTCCGAACCTGGTCTTCTTCGACATTCAGACCGATCAGCGGCAGGGCATTGTCGATCTCCTCGAGGCAAAGGGACTTCCGACGATTCAAGACGTCCCGATAGTCACCCTGCGAATCAAGTCAGTCAAAGGGCGGGCAATCGAGGAATTGAAAGAGGATCCAGATTACAGACGGGCGCGGTGGGCACTGTCTCGCGAGTATCGGTGCACCTATCGCGGGCAACTTGATTCAACAGAGACAGTTATCGCAGGGGACTTTGAAGGCACGTTTGCCGAAGGACCTGTCCCAGTGTCTTTTGAAGAAGAGATCGCGGAGAGACTCAACCTTTCTATCGGGGACCTATTGGAGTTCGATGTCCAGGGTGTTCCTGTCGAGGCCCGTGTCGGAAGCATCAGGACTGTTGCTTGGCGGAGCTTTCAACCAAACTTCTTCATCGTCTTCCCCACCGGGGTCCTCGAAGAAGCCCCTCAGTTTGGGGTCCTCGTCACTCGCACGGAATCTGCTTCCGATTCGGCCGAGATTCAACGCGACGTGGTCGCTGGTTATCCGAATGTTTCGGCCATCGACCTCTCGATGGTCGTCGAGACGGTTGAATCGATTCTTGACCGCCTTACCTTCGTGATCCGCTTCATGGCTCTCTTCTCCATCGCCACCGGTCTGCTGGTACTGACTGGGGCCATCGTTTCCGGCAAGTATCAAAGGATGAAGGAAAGTGTGTTGCTAAGAACACTGGGCGCGTCAAAGGCTCAGATCCGTCGGATCTTCTTTATTGAATACTTCTTCCTCGGTGCGCTGGCAGCCTTGACTGGAATCCTGCTTTCGCTGGTCGGCAGTTGGGCTCTCACCCGGTTCGTCTTCGAGTCACAGTT
>JAUWTT010000315.1 GCA_030614585.1 Acidobacteriota bacterium | reverse complement strand
CCACGGTCAAACTGCATCCCTTCCACGACTTCCAGCGACGTCTCGATCGACTTCGCCTCTTCCACCGTGATCACTCCGTCTTTGCCCACTTTATTCATCGCTTCGGCGATGATGTCGCCGATCAGCAGGTCGTTGTTGGCCGAGATCGCACCCACCTGTGAAATCATCTCGCCCGTCACCGGGTTCGAGAGTGCCTGGATTTCCTCAACCGCCTTCGTCACGGCCTTGTCGATCCCGCGCTTGAGCGACATCGGATTCGCACCGGCCACCACATTCTTCATGCCTTCCCGCACGATCGACTGAGCCAGCACCGTTGCCGACGTCGTACCGTCTCCAGCCACGTCGCTCGTCTTTGACGCCACTTCACGCAGCATCGCCGCTCCTACCCTCTGCAATCCTTCCAGTTCGATCTCCTTCGCCACTGTGACTCCATCCTTGGTCACAACTGGAGAACCGAAGCTCTTTTCCAGAACCACGTTACGGCCCTTCGGGCCCAGCGTAATCTTTACCGCATCGGCCAGCTTGTCCACGCCTTCCAACAGCGCTCTGCGGGCCTCATCTCCCTGGTTTATGTCTTTAGCAGCCATTTCTATCTCCTTACTTTTTTTTCTCTTACTGTAGAATCCCCAGCACATCGTCTTCCCTGAGGATTAGGTACTCAACGTCGTCAATCGTAGTTTCGGACCCACCGTATTTTCCGAAGAGAACACGGTCACCGGCTTTCACGGCCATTTCGACTCGGTCTCCACTATCGAGAACACGACCATCACCAACAGCCACTACCATCCCTTCCTGAGGTTTCTCTTTCGCGGTATCCGGAATAACAATGCCACCGCGCATTTCCTCTTCAGCCTCGATCCGTTGTACCAGGATTCGATCACCCAAGGGTTTGAATTTCATGCCTCGCTCCTTTTCTCATTTCTTTAAATTAGCGTTTCGCCTCGTCCACTTCGCTCTCATTTGTGAGAGCGGATCAGACAAATCTCTTAGAATCAACAATTACGAGCCCCCACGCTCCGCGACCCGGTCGATGCTGAAGGCCTGCGGGAACCGAGAGCCAAACTCCTGATCGGCGGCAATTACTTCCAATCTGTTACTCTGCCGCAAAAAGGGAAATAAGATCCGATTCAGGGGTTGTCAAGGAAGGCGCTGTTTTTTTCGAAATGGGAAGGTCGGGAGAAGCCCATACTTGAGGGCGTGTTGCCTAAATCGGTCCCACGTCCAAATCTCAAGCACCAAGCACCAGATCTCAAACAAGGTCGATTCAATGAACTCAATATCTCAACTTCCAAAGAGCTATTAACCGCCTATCTTCCCGTAGGTTCGATGCTTCCTGCAATGGAAGTTGAAGTTTGGAATTAGTTGGGAATTGGTTCTTGGAATTTGGGAATTGGGCTGTTGCGTTTGAGCAACAGCCCCTTTAGAAACTCTCGCCGAAAATTCTGGAGTTAGACTTTAGAAGTGCCGGGAACAGGAATGACGGCGTTAATCAACTCACTAGGTCCCAATTCAAGAGTCTCGGGCCCCAACTGGAGATCCGAAGCCATTATTTCATCCCACTTTATCTCCTGACCCGTATAGGCGGAAACCCTGCCCATAATGGCTGTCAGATTGGAAAACGCTGTGGCCTCAACCTCGTTGATGGGCTGATCGTTTCTGATGGCTGTAACCAAATCAATATGTTCCTGGATGTACGGAGATGTCGGGCCAGCTTCGTCGGCTTCGCCTTCCCCAGCTCCTTCTGCTGGATCAAAGGTCCAGACTACTCCCCCATCTGGACCGAAGATGGTGTCCTTACAGTTGGTGGAACCATCTGACCCGACGAGGAACTCCGAGACATTGTTCTCACAGCCGTCAACCTGGCGACACATGCTCATGCTATGCACGCCGTTCTCAAACTCATAGTCAACACTGAAGAAGTCATACTGGTCGCCTGTCACACGGCGTTGGCGGCCTCCCATCCCCACAGCACTTGTAGGATGAGAATGAGTGAACCAGTTGATCACGTCTATGTTATGGATATGCTGCTCTACAATATGGTCGCCCGAAGCCCAGCACCAGTTGACCCAGTCTCGTATCATCCATTCCATATCGGACCAACCGTCCTGGTGCTCTCTAAACCAGAGCTGTCCCTGGTTCCAATAGCACCTTGCGGCCACGATTTGACCAATGGCCCCATCCATAACGCGATTGTACGTCTCGATGTAAGAGGCTTCATGGTGCCTCTGCGTTCCGGTCACTATTTTCAACCCAAACGCGTCAGCTTTTTCAGCCGTCGCAAGAATTGAGCGTATACCAACCGGGTCCACCGCAACGGGCTTCTCCATGAATATGTTCTTCCGGGCTCCCACTGCCGCCTCAAAAATGGCAGGCCGGAAAAAAGGAGGTGTCGCAATGATAATGTAATCCACCTCCGACTCGAGGAGTTGCTTATATCCATCAAAACCTGAATAACACCGGTCATCCGGAATCTCAGCCCCATACTGTTCTTTCAGTTTGGCGCGACAGGCATCGATCCGGTCTTGAAACACGTCCGACAAAGCAACAATCTCAAGACTGGGGCCTGCGTCGAGGAAATTCCCAGCAGCACCCGTTCCTCGTCCTCCGCATCCAATGACGCCCGCCCTAATCACGGGCCCATCAGGGGCAGTTTTCGGCCCTCTGACTTGCTGTTCGCCCAGCTTAATGGCTTTTTTCTGCTCAGCACCACCGCAAGCAACCAGAACTGCGCCCGCGACAGCAGCCGTTCCTATGAAGGCCCGTCGATTCAAACTCGATCCCTGTTCCTTCTCTTCATCAATCATTCTTTGCTCCCTTTCCCCTTCTATCATCCCTCATTCAATCACTTTCGCCAAGATCACTCGTCTCGACTGAATCTATTTCTGAGCCGGCAACCCCTTCTGTATCCGCCGGCTCGTATTCTCTGATCACACGAAACCCAACTTCCCTGTTGTCAGAGTACCACCAAACACTCTTTGGAATCTGAGGATCTGTTTTCAACCACGCATCGTGCCGGGAGAAGTCTCTGGCAGCAGCGCGCAACTCACCAGCCTCACTGCGGTAGGAACCACCGCGAACGACGTGCTCAGTCCCACTATCAGGACCCTTGGGGTCGATCGTCACCTGGCCGGCAGGGTACGAACCGTATGCATCCGGGGCGTACCAATCGAGGCAGAACTCTTTCGCGTTACCGAACATGTTGTGGATACCCCACGGATTGGGTTCATTCTCGAACGGTGCTTGCGTCTTCCGCTTACTGTTGAACACAAACCAGGCGAAACGCCCAAGCATTTCCTCGTCAACCGCGCTACCGCCGAGGAGTCTTCGTTTGAACCCGGCAAACCAAGACTCCGGTTCGTCAGTACCGAAGAAATAGGCCCCTTCGGTCCCCGCACGCGCTGCAAACTCCCACTCCGCCTCTGTCGGAAGTCTGTACGTCCGGCCCGTCACCATGGAAAGCCACTCGCAGTACTTTCGTGCGGCGTAGTGGGACATGGTGATAGCGGGTCTGGACCTTTTACCCCATCCCTGGTCAGGAGACCCGTAAGGAGGAGTTGGACCTGTGATCGCATCCGACATCTCACCGAGTTCGTTTTTCTCCCGGGTTACGGTTTCCAAATAATAGGCGTCAAACTCTCTCCACGACACCTCAGCCTTACCGATCCAATACGAACTGAGTTTGACCTCGCGCTGCGGGCCTTCGTCCTCAGCTCTTTCGGCTTCGGAGTCCGGACTTCCCATTAGGAAAGAGCCACTTTCGACGGCAACCATCTCGAACTTAACTTCTGCACCCGGAATGACCTCAGTGTAATCAACAAACACTCCCGGCTCGATATCCGATACGAGGGGAGCCATCTCACGCTCCTCAACCTCCTCCTCAACCTGAATGAACTGTTCGTCAGGTTCATCGTGAAAATGTCCGGTTTTCAAGTGACAGTTGATGCAGAACAATTCGTCCAGATGTTTCTTGTAATGGATGTGAGCGTCCACACCCTTGTTGTTCAACTCCAGCTGGAAAAGTTCCGCGTGGCAGCGGGTGCAGGAATCGTCAAAAGTGAAGACGACAGCATGCTCCAGACTCGACTTGGCCTCCCAGTCGATTAACGAGGTGTCGGTAAAGTAGAAGGAGTAAATATCCCGAGCCCCTGCTTTCGACTTCTCAATAAGGTACTCCCAACCGTCTGGAGGTAAATGACAGTCGACACAGTTCGTCACCACGCCGCTGGCGGTTTTGTAGTGAGCTCCTTCCTTCCAGGACTTAATCGCCTGAGGATGGACATGGCAACTTTCGCAATACTCATTAGTCGACGTTCGTTTGACTTGAGCATAGAAAAAGTAGATCGAGAAAGAGGTGAGGATGAAACCAATCGCGATACCGATGAAGAGTTTACTCTTCAAGAACGAGAGCTTAGGGAATCTGACTTTCATCTCAAGTGCTCCGCATCGTCAAGCCTGTCATCTCGGCCAGGAATCGTCGGCAACTCACCCGGGCAACCTGTGTTTCGACACAAAACAGTGCCAAGTTTCGCTGATTTGCGTCAGCCGGTCAAGGAGGGAAGTTTGTCGACACGTACGTCTTCTCGATGCCGGAGAGCCTTCGCACGATTCGCGCTTCGACACCATCCGTCGCTTCGATCATCCGCAGACCCGCCTCCGCGGGTAGCACATTGAGCGCCGTCGAAAGAGCATCCGCCACGGTCGCGTCCTGAGCCAACACCGTAACTGTCCCAGAATAGCGAAGTCCAACTCCTGTCTTCGGATCGACAATGTGGGAGTACCTTTCGCCGTCGATTTCTACGAATTGGTACTTGTCTCCCGAAGTAGCAACAGCCTGATTGACCAGCAAGAGCTCGACCGCCGAGTCCTTCGGCGAGTCAATTGAGACTATCCAGCCATCACGTCCGGGTGGGGGCTGGCCAACACGGATATCCCCGCCGGCATCTACCAGCACCCGCCTCAGCCCAAGACCGGCAAGCACCTTGAGGACCTCGTCAGCGGCAAAACCCTTTCCAATTCCTCCGAAATCAAGCTCCATGCCTGCTTTCCGGAAACGAATAGAACCTGTCCTCTCATTCAAGAGCACGTCTCCATACCCAACTCTTTCCAGAGCTTCCTGGATTTCATTATCTGTAGGCAGATTCCCATCCTCGCGCGCCCGACGCCACAAACGGACCAGGGGTTTCACAGTGATATCAAAGGAACCCGAGGTTTTGCGTGACAGTTCCAACGCCCTGTTTGTTGCGACCAGCAGATCAGCACTAACAACTTGCGGAGCTTCGAACGCTTTAGTGTTTACTCGCGCCAGTTCATTGTCCGACCGATAGTCACTCAGGGTCTCGTCGAGCCTTTCGACTCGCTCGAACGCGGCCCTTGCTGCCTGGCTCGCCAGATTCGGGTCGGGAGCGTAGAGGACCAACTTGAATAGAGTCCCCATGTGAACCTGCTGGAACTCATGCCGCTCAAGCGGGGCTGCCTCCGTCACGCAGGTGAAACTGCTT
>JAUWTT010000195.1 GCA_030614585.1 Acidobacteriota bacterium | reverse complement strand
ATCTCCAGCTGTTCCGGGTCACCCAAAACGGCTACTGGAGACAGATCTCTGGTCACGATTTGACGCCCGGCTGACTCGATGGCGGTACGCCGACTCTCCAGGAATCGCTCAACCAGCAGCTCGAGAGAGACGACTTCGGTCCGCATCGGCAGGAGTCGCCGTTCGAGGCGCGATGCGTTGAGGATACTGCCGATCCGTCGGGTCAGGCGGTCGGTGTCAAGCAACATGTTCTCAATGAATTCAGCTTCCTGGTCCGGGTCGAGCTCATTGTCACGCATCGTCTCCAGGAGCAATCGGATAGAAGTCAACGGGGTGCGGAGTTCATGGCTGATGAAAGACATGAAGATCTTCATCTGCCGATTCAGTATGTACTGACGGGAAAGGTAGAGGGTCAGTACCAGCGTCCCTCCGAATATGAAGACCAGCAAAAGAATCCCGATCACCAGGGGGGCCCATGAGACCAGATCCTGGGGACGGGCGCCGGTGCTGCGGGCCAGCTCGACAACCTGGTTATAGCGACCGATAAAGAACAGAATCCAGAAGATAAGGGCGATGGTCCAGGTGACCTGCACCATCGTGATCATCGTAACGGGATGTACCAGGATTTTCAGAAACTTCTTCATCTGATGCCGAGCGTAACTCTCAGTCAAGGATTAATCCAGCCCCATCAAAGCCGTTTGACCCTTTCGAGCACTTCCTGATTCGCTGCCTTTTGCAGTTCTTTGACATTCGGACCGCCAAATCCGTTCGATAATGGACATCTGGAGAATTAAGAACACATTCAGAGGAGAATGCTTTTGCAAGACATGCCGAAAATCCTACTCACATCCGTTTTCGGGCCATTTGGTGTCGATGATGCCTACGGCCGAAAAGAAAACATCATGGAGCTGTTCCATAATCAGGTGACCCGCGAACAGGGTCTATTCTCTCTGCGTTTCCAACATCAGAGTTTTGGGCTCTATCTGATTGCCGATAATCTGCAGGCTGATACAACCGTACTCGATTTCCCGTCTCAGAAACGATTTATACAGGAAATCAAGAAAGGGTATGACTACATCGGAATCTCCTTCATAACTCCGAACTTCACCAAAGCCAAACGGATGGCTGCACTGGTTCGCGAGCATGCACCCGAGGCAAAACTTGTCTTGGGAGGACACGGGACTGCGATACCCGACGTGGAAGACCTGATCGAGCACGATCATATCTGTCAAGGCGAAGGAGTGAGTTTCTTCCGGAAGCTACTGGGTGAGAATCCCTGCCGGCCAATCTCGCATCCGATCATGCCGTCTTCAATCAACCAGCACATCATGGGCATTCCGATGCCCAATAGGAGTGCAGTCCTGATGACCGGAGTCGGTTGTGTCAATGCCTGCCGATTCTGTTCGACGAGCCACTTCTTTAACCGGGAGTACACGGCATTCTTCGGTTCAGGGAAGCAGATCTTCGAGTTCTGTCAAAGGGCCGAGCGGGAAAAGGGCTACACCGAGTTCTTCGTCATGGACGAGAATTTTCTGAAGAACCGGCAACGAGCCGAAGAGTTGGTCGATGAAATGGAAAAAAGTGGTAAGTCCTATCGCTTCGCGATCTTCAGCTCGGCCGAGACGGTTCGAGAAATGGGCGTTGATTTCGTCAGCCGCCTGGGAGTCACCTTCCTGTGGTTGGGGATGGAAGGCCGTCGCAGTGAGAGTGATTACGAGAAGAACCGCGGGGTGAAATTCCCTGAGTTGGTCGCCGAACTCCGCTCCGCCGGCGTCGTTGTGCTGGGTTCCGTGATTCTGGTCACTGAACAGCACGACAAACAAACGATCCACGATGAAATCGATTTCGCCCTCGATGTGGGACCCGACTTCATCCAGTTCATGCAACTGGGTCCGCTACCTACGACCAAGCTCTACAAGAGTTACAAGATCCGAGGGCTCTTGCGGGAGGATGTTCCATATGAGGAATGGCATGGCCAGCACCAGCTTTGGTTTCGTCATCCCCACTTCACACCGGAGGAGTCGGAAGTTTATCTGCGGAATGCCTTTCGACGCGCCTGGGACGAGTTGGGTTCATCGCTGCTTCGGCTGTTTGAGACAAGTCTGTTCGGATACCTGGCAACCCGGGATGCAACCAATCCGCTGCTCGTTGCACGCAATGAGTACCTCAAGGAGAGCTGCCTGAAGTACTACCCGGGACTGAAGGTCATCATCCGTTTTGCTCACAATGAGAAGGAGCGCCTGTACGCTAAGGAAGTGTTCGCCCGCTATGAGGAAGCCTTTGGCCCGTTGACCTCCGTTTCGAAGGCACTCTACTGGGGTGCTCTGATACTCGCAGCGGTGGAGAAAATCCGGATGGCGACGATCGGGAACCTTCGGCAGCCTCGAACGTTTGTGACGCGAATTGCCTACACGTCTGCGAGAGACGAGGCTACGGCCCCGAGTGTCCTCGATATCGAAGGACTCCCCTGGACCGGTGGCCTTTCAACGAAGTCAGGCGAAGCGTAAGTCCGTTCAGAAGAAATCGACAGCCATTGTGGCAGCAGGTCGTTAACAGGCCGGAGAGGTCCGTTCCCTATGGTCTCCCGTAAGTGAATCTTTGGGAACGGCCGCCGTGTTCTCCGCCACTGAGTCTATTTCCTCACAAGCTCGAGGCCTGACACCCTCAATCAGAAGCGTTCATGGTATCCGGGCAAGCCCTGGTGGATCGTTATAGAAATCAACGTGCATATCGCCAGAATACTCAGAACAAAGCCGATAAGATAAACCCAGCGCACCTGGGATTCCGGGCTTGTCACGATGAAAGGCTGACTCTTCTTTCTTCGATTCGAGAACCACATGAGAAAAAGCACGATAACAACCACCCAGTAGAGGGCCTGATTCAGCTGAAATGCCTGGCCGCTGACAAATACAAGCTTAATGATGTGGCTGAACGCAAGATAGAACAGAGTGTAGAGGAAGAACATGATCGGAGAATACGGTGCAATAAGCTTGTCCGGCTTATTTGAATAGCGGCTGTGTATACAAAGGGCAGCAGCAAAAAAGAGGGCTGTTACGAGATAAGTGATATTGATTTGCTGTTTGGCAAATGCCAACCCATTTTCGATCCCTAATCGTTCCGCGGCTCGAAGGAACTTCTCAACCCTCATCGCTTGAATCACATTGATTAGCGGCAGCCCTAACAAAAGAAAGGCACATGCCATCCAATTGGCCGCTTTTGAAGGTGCCACACTTTTCGGCCATTCTCGAGTCAGAACGCCGTAAGCCATCCCCAGACCACCAAAGAAGCCGAGGGTGAACTCCATGACATTCCACCAATTGAAGTCAATGCCACTGACTGTGCCGACGGTCTGGAGAAAGTTTCCAAAACCGAAGCCAAATCCAGCGCCCAGAGCAGCGTAACCCGCTACACGCAAGGCGTTTTGATAGCCATTTCGCTGAAAAAACCATGCCAGGGCAACAGACGCACCTAGGCAAGCAGCCCATGATTCGGAACGTGGTGGGGTCATTTTCCACTCGAACTGAGCAATAATTACCCACCAGGCCAATAGTCCCCCACAGATCATCTCGGTGACTAATGATGCCCACTGCGGTTTCCTGTCATTGGTTGATTCCAAACCCAGCCCGAATAGACCTCCCCCGATGAATCCATATAAAGCTCCGACAATGCCAAGCATCGACAAGCCATAGAAGACGTTTCCAAATTCAACTCCCCGGCCATAGCCTACGACGATGCCATAACTCATCATGCCGCCAACACCCCAGCCAATTCCGGCGAGCGTGGCTAATACCGTTAAACGACTTGCCCAATCCCTGCGTTTTGCTACGGTGATTACAGCCAGTCCAGCGATCGCTCCGGCCCAGGCTGCGCCATGTTCATGGCCAAAATGGCCCCGGATCGCCCATGCCAGGCCAAAAGCCAATGCGACATACAATAGTGCAGTCTTGTTTTTCATTGTTACCCTGTGGTGTCTTCGAGTCCCATGTGGTGCGGTACGTCTGTCCCGGCCACACTCTTCATTCGTCATTCGTCATTCGTCAGTTGACATTTGTCATTTGTCACTGTCAATGGGTCATAGCATAGACGACATAGTTGACCCCGAGCTTGTAGGCTTCGTTGGAAAGATTGACAGGATAGAAACTCTCATCGGACCACTCCCAGAAGTCTCCGATGTCGTTATTGAAGTTGGCAACAGCCTGAATACGTCCGTCCTCATCCCGCAGAGCCAGAAACTCCGGCAACCCACCTCGAACCGAGTAGGGTGGGACCATATCAAGCGTCTCGATGTCGAAAAAACAGTGGAAGATCGGATCTTGCAGTTGGAGTTCCACGAACCGACGTTCGGGATACACTGCTCTCATGCATGATTCGAAAACCCTCCAATCCCGTTGACCGTCGAAATCATCGAAAATGGCAAACCCGCCGCGATTCAGATACTCTCGGAAATTCGTGGTTTCTTCGGGAGTGATGTCCCATGTACCCGGCTCGCTGAAATAAAGGAACGGATACTTCATCAGATCGGGATCATGCAACTGGACAACCACGTAAGACTCCGGAGTCGTACTAATGTTCGTCACTTCACCCAGAATCTTCAGCAAGTGGATCTCGGCTCGAGGGTAATCATGGCGCCAGCCCGGGTTTCTGCCTCGGCCTCTACCCCTACGCGAAAATGAATTGAACTGGACACGTGCGAAGGTGAACTCCTGATCTTCAGGAGTCGAAAAGACGGGATCGGATCCCCCTCGTACAGAGGCTTCCTTAGCCACCAGAGCGATCGTCAGGGCGATCAAGAGAACTAGAAAAAGTTGTTGCCGCGACATTCTATTCCTGAAACTGTCCGATCCGGAATTGACAAAGAGTGCCTCCATAATCGCTCGAACGGGATGGGTAGTCAAGAGATGGCAGTGTCAAGTTGAGCCGTGTTTCCAAATCGAGCTGGCAACAATCCGAAGGCCAAGTCTTCAAAACTTCCTGCTCCTGCGCTATTGTGGCTAGTTGGAGGAAGCTATGCTTAAGAGACCGCCGGCCGTGTTCGGTTTTTTGGTACTGTTGGGTCTAACCACATGCCGCCCAGCTCAAGAACCGCCGGAGAATTCGATGATTCTGACGGACTTCGGAGAGGGTTTTCCATTGGACCGGGTCTCGGTAGAGGGGACCGCCGAGGTCAGCCTTGCCCGTACTGGAGGAGTCCCGGCCCTCCTCGTACATTCAGAGAGTGCAGGCCTTTCTGTGAAGGTAGCCGCGGAAAGCGCGTGGGATCTATCCGGCCATCTTTACGTGCGAATGGACCTACGCAACCCCGGTCATGACGAGCTTTATGCACTGTGTCTTATCAACGGGATGCCTGGGATGATGGGTGCTCAGCTCATCCCCGCAGGAGAGAGTAGAACTTTGAGCGGCCTCATAACGAGAGCAGCTCCTCCCGAATCGATTAGGCAGACGCTGTACGGTATGAATGGGTTACCGGGGGGGCACGTAGGGTTCTGGTACACGAAAGATCCGCAACAGATTGAGTATGTTGAGATCCGACTTCCCTATATCCAGCCGGGAGCAGAGTTTGAGATTTCCTCGTTGAGAGCCGAAGGACTCTACAATACCGCCGATTGGGACTCGAGCAGATTTCCCCTTTTGGATGAATTCGGTCAGTTGAGGGAGGGCGAGTGGCCAGGTAAGATCCACTCCGAAACTGAGCTGCGGCAAAGCATCGCGCTGGAGGACCAGGATCTGGCTTCCAACGTCGGGCCCTCAGAATGGAACGAATATGGAGGATGGGAAAGGGGACCGACTCTAGCGTCAACCGGCCATTTCCGAGTTGAAAAGTCCCAAGGCAAGTGGTGGCTCGTAGATCCGCTGGGAAACCTCTTCTGGTCCCATGGAGTCGATTGCGTCAGGCCAGGTTCATCAACGCCGATAACGGATCGCGAGCACTACTTCACTCGACTGCCCGAAGATTCCTCCCAGTTCTACTCAAATGGAAAAGGTGCAGCCAGGGAGTATTACAAGGATCGCAGCTATCGTATGTTCGACCTCCGTGCTGCAAACCTCGAAAGGAAATACCAGTCCGACTGGAATGAAATCTGGGCTGAGCGAGCCCATAAGAGATTGCGCAGCTGGGGATTCAATACAGTTGCTTCCTGGTCCGATGAAAAGGTCTATATGAAGCGGCGGACCCCGTACGTGGTGTACCTGCACTCGGGTGGCCCCGTGATTAGTGGAGCCGAGGGGTTCTGGTTCAAGTTTCCAGATCCTTTCGACAAGGGATTCCGGGAGGGCATAGGCAGAATAACGAGTTATAACCAGGGTCAGATCGTCACGGAAAGCTTGACCGATGAAGAGGGTAAGTCAACGGAGGATCCCTGGTGTATCGGGTACTTCGTTGACAACGAAGCGAGCTGGGGAGACGAAGTCTTTCTTGCCGGCAGTGTTCTTCAGAGTCCGCGGGATCAGGCAGCCAAGGCGGAGTTCCTGAGAGATCTGCGGAAACAATATCGCAGTATTGGAAAGCTCAACGAGGCATGGGAAAGCGGCTTCAAGTCCTGGGACGATCTCCTCGAGAGCCGTGATGTGCCTGAATCTGAGGCTTCGAAGGCTGATCTAAGTGCGTTCACCAAGAAGATCGCGGCACAGTACTTCAGGGTCATTCGTGACCAGATTCGACAGATCGCTCCAAACAAACTCTATCTCGGTGCTCGATTTGGCCTCCCCGCGTATCCAGATGTAACGAGTGACGGGGCATGGCTTGTGCCGATCGCAGCCGAGTTCTGTGACGTGGTGAGTTTCAACCGCTATCGATACACTTCCCTTGAACTGCAGCTGCCCGAAGGAGTGGATCGACCAATCATCATAGGGGAGTTCCACTTCGGAGCGCTGGACCGGGGAATGCTCCACACCGGCTTGCGCAGTGCCTATGACCAGAGCGAAAGGGCCGTTGTCTACGAGTTCTACCTTAAGCAGGCTCTGGAAAACCCATTCCTGGTGGGAACTCACTGGTTCCAACTCAATGATCAGGTCGCCACTGGTCGCCGCGACGGGGAAAACTACCAAATCGGATTCCTGGATATCTGTGACAACCCCTACCCAGAGATGATCGGGGCGAGTCGCAACGTCGGGAGTCAGCTCTACGAACGTCGTGCGGGCATTAGATAAAGGGACGATCCGGTCGGCGAACTGCTCACGCTACGGAATGGGCGGCTCTTGTTCGTGTATCTGATCCGTGAGTCGGGCCCTGCACAGATCCTCTCCCTACTTCGGCAAGTCATGGCAGGGGTGTGCGGGGAAAGAGATCCGGGTTGTCTGTGAACAACGCGTCCACACCAAGTTCATACAGAAAGT
>JAUWTT010000515.1 GCA_030614585.1 Acidobacteriota bacterium | reverse complement strand
TGGGCTTCCGAGCCGAAATCGTCGACACCCCTTTTCTCGATATTTGCCGGTCTCAAGTCGATGTAGCTTACACCTGTGATACCGACCGATTGAACGAAGAGACCCGCGGATTCCACTGGATGCTCAGCTCCGGGGATTACCTCAAGTAAATGGAGTATGCCGTTCGAAAGCACAACATGGACTGGGTGACTTTAACCTGAGAAGCCGGCTCCAGGATCCTCTGACGTGGGTTTTCCAGTCAACGCTTCGGTTGTGGCTGGATCAAGCACCTGTTACTTTTGTTGAAGACTTAGTGAACTGAGAAGATCCTCACATGCCTCCGAAAAAGACGCAATCAGATGTTGATGTTGAGAAAATGGACCGAATTGTTGCCGAAAGCCGGCGCAGCTGGGAGCAACGGGAGCAGAGCTATCGGGCGAAAGCCCTCAAGATCCATCCTTGGGTCTGTGCGTGCTGTGGGCGCGAATTTAGCGGCAAGAGGTTGCGTGAGCTAACGGTTCATCACAAAGATCATAACCACCAGAATAATCCGGAGGATGGCAGCAACTGGGAACTGCTTTGCCTTTACTGTCATGATAATGAGCACTCTCGACAGGAGGTTGCCGAGTCATACGGGGAGGCGACGCCGGGCAAGAAACGAGAGCCCGCCTCAACCTACAGGCCGTTCGCCGATCTGAGTGGCCTGTTGAAGAAAAAGAAAGACTAGTGTCCTGAGCCGCCTTAAGGGTGCGTTGCCCAAATAAGCACTGGGGGCAAACGCGAAGCTCGAAGCACGAAATCCGAAGCTCGAAACAAGCTGGAAATTTGAAGGTCTAAGGTCAAAACACCGAAAAGTGACTGTTTATAAATAGGTTATCGGCGACATATACTAACAATCATCTCGAAACTCAGCGTGGGGGCCATGAAATGCTTCGACTGGTAATCGTGCTTCTACTCCTCGTTCTCTCCGGAGCGGGCTGCAGCAACTCCAACACACTGCTCGTCGTTTTCGAAGGCACCGAGTCCGAGCACAAATGGGCGCTGCAGGACCTGGATCCGCCTCTGCCGTCCGACTGGTCTTCTTACGAGTACCTGGTTCTGGAGTTCAGGCATTCGTCGCCTCAGAGATTCTTCCTCTTTGCCTACGACCGGAGTGGCCCGCGGCGTGTAGTGATCCAGCCTTTTGGGCAAGGCGTATGGATGCGCGCGGCAGTACCGCTGAAGTACTTCCAGCGGAGAGACTATGGTCCGTCCATGGCTCTGGTCAACAACAAGCCTACGAATTCCTTCTGGATGTCTGTCTGGGGACCGTTCGGATCGATTGACTCGGTCGAGGCCCTGGGGATCACAATGCAGTACCCGATCGGGAGCCCTACATTAGAGATTCGGTCAATTCGTCTTGCCAGGGAAGACCCTGGATCAGAGGTCCTTGAGAAACTTCCGGTTGTGGATGAATTCGGCCAGTGGATTCATGCCGACTGGCCACGCAAGGCCAGGAACCTGGAGCAACTGAAGAAGGAGTGGGCCGAGGAGCAGGAGTCGCTCCTTCCTGGCGATTTTGAGTACTGTAGTTTCGGAGGCTATCTGAGAACTGAGGCGGAGGCAACAGGTTTCTTTCGAGTCGAGAAGGTTGACGAAAAATGGTGGTTCGTGGACCCTGACGGACACCTGTTTCTTTCGATTTATGTGCCCGGTCTCGGCTCGCCAGGTTATTCAACACAGACAGAACACCGTAAGGACTACTACGCAGCGCTACCCCCGGACGATCTCGGGATCCCGAAACCTCGATTTCCCGTCCTCGGACCGGTAGCTTTTCACGCATGGAATCTTTATCGACGCTTCGGCCCTGAATGGCGAACAAAGGCGATCGATTTGACAATCCGGCGGATGGAAGCCTGGGGACTGACAACTGGGCCTAGTCCATATTTCACCTCTGGCCTAAAGGTCGAAACGAAGAAGCCGTATCTCAATTTCTTTCGCGTACCGAGGGATCGCGACACCACTTTTCTCGGCCTTCCCGATGTGTACTCGGAGGACTTTGTTCGATCGGTCGACGAGGCAGCTGCGATTCAGATGGCACCGCGTAAGGATGATCCCTATCTGCTGGGGTATTTTGTGGGCAACGAGCCGCCTTGGCCGGAACGGGAGTCGGAACTTGTGGATCTGATTCTGGCGGGCCCGTCCAGTGCTACCCAGGAGAACCTGAAAGAGTTCCTGGTTGGTGGGGATACGCCGGAGAGGCGCCGGGAGTTCATCCATCGCGCCTTCGAAAAGTATCTCCAGATCGTGAACGATGCCTGCCGAAAGCATGATCCGAACCATCTGAATGTGGGCATGCGCTTTGGCGGCCAGCCGCCGGACTTTCTGCTCAAGATGGGCAGAGTGTTTGACGTGTGCAGCTTGAACCCTTACGAATACTCACCTATCGAACACCTGGACCGGGCGTATCAGCTCATCGAGCGTCCAATTATCTTTGGGGAGTTTCAGTTCGGAGTACCTGGTGATGGCCTGGGTGGGAGCCTGGTTCAAACGGCTAGCCAGGAGGAACGTGGAGTAGCTTATCGATATTACCTCGAGAACTCAGCCGCGCATCCAGCTTTTGTTGGTGCCGCCTGGTTTATCGGCGTGGACGAACCTGTCACCGGGCGGATGGATGGGGAGAACTACAACATTGGTTTCGTTGATGTTACTGACCGGCCGTACCCGAACTTGATAGATGCGGCGAAGAAGACTCACAAGCGCCTGTTTGCCGTCCACTCGGGTCAAGTCGCTCCCGTGACCCTGAAACCGAAGACCAGTGAACTGGGAACACCCTCCTACAGCCTGAGCGATTCCTTTTAGGCTTCAATTTCAAAAAATCGAAGGATGTATGAATAGAGTTGCTGTCATCGGTGTTCCATCTAGCGCCGGCGCCCATGGAATTGGACAAGAACGAGCTCCTCAGTCATTTCGTCGGGCGGGCTTCATCGAACAGCTCCATTCGGCAGGTTTGGAAGTGATCGATTTCGGTGACCTGCCTGAAGTTTCCTTTCGTCCTGATGCACAGCATCCAAAACAACAGAATGAGCACGGACTAGGTTTTAGCGAAACGATGGGGATATCCAAGGTCTTTATCTCCAGCCCTAAGTTCGCTGGACTTGTCATCACGGAATTCAACCCCGAGCGTGACAAGGATCGAACGCTAGCCCAACGATTTGTCGAGGGTGTTGTCAGAACTCTGGAAGATGGACATACGCACTGGTAAGAAGAGCGAGTCCAGCCTCACAAACTTATAGTCTTTTTTGCTGTGACATTACTTGACACCGCGTTAACCTGACCCGAGAGGAGTACTCGCTGTAGCGGCTGGATTGACACTCCGCCTCCCTCATCGTCAGATCACCTCGTTGGCTTCAGCTCGATCAACACGATATCCGAGTCTAAACTCAATCGGTCGAAAACGATCCGCTGGCCGTTCGGTGTGATGTCGAAGGTCCGCATAGTGGTGGCCGCTTCCAACTGGGTCAGCCGGCGGTCCTTCATGGTGGTGAGATCCAATAGCCAGAAATCCTGAGACGGTCCCGAGCCCTGCATGTAGACCAACCCCGAACCGTCTGGCAGGAACCTCGCACGCTGTCCGAACCGGAACACCTCGATCTTTGGCAGCTCCACCGGGTCCCCGTTGGGGCGGACAGCCAGCAGCGGCGAGACCACGTTGACCTGCGCGCCGGTGTAGACGATCAGGTTCCCGTCTGGCGACCACACCGGGTTCA
>JAUWTT010000603.1 GCA_030614585.1 Acidobacteriota bacterium | reverse complement strand
GAAATCGGGTCGGTACTGCGAACGGCATGTATTCCGGCCCGGCGGAACTTTTCAAATCTGGCGTCCGCCTGCTCGGTGAAATCCGTGACACCTGGAACGACTACCGGAGAGGTACAGTCCTCCAGGAGGTAGAATTTATCGACCAGTTCATCTCCGCGATCTCTGATTGCCAGAAGTAGATCCTCAACCGTCCAGGCAACGCAATGGCTCTTCGCCTGTCCCGCTATAAGCACTTTGTCAAACTTGAGTAGTTCTTCTACCAGTGCAGCATTGTTCGGTGCTGCCTGACGTCCATCTTCTGGTTCGGGAACCTCGGGTCCGAGAGCCGAGTAATGCTCTGTCCAGGGGTTTCGCCCTTTCAGATGAATGCTCGGCATGCTTGTGCGGGCAATGCTGTGAAAGAAAATTGCCTCATCGAGGGCCGAGACGAGAGCATGACCGATACCTCCGAGCATGGCGTGATACGGCCAGACTGTCCACTCGTATTTGTCGCCTCTCTTCAGCTTTCCGCTATATGCACGAATGTAATCCTGCGCCCAACGAGTCGAAACTCCAAGGGCCTCACATGTCTCAGGGCTTACCTGCCACCGGCCGTCTGCAATATCGTCCGTAGATATAACGGAGAATGGTTCGGGATTTTGGCCATCTACGTTTTCCAGAAACGCTGGATGGAAGATCTGGTAAGTCTGGTGGGAATCCATCGTGACGACGAACTTCGTAATCCACTCCAAGTTCTTGTAGATAAATCTGCAGAGTCGCTGGTTGTCCTCCACGGCAGCGAATCCTGAACGGCCGGCAACGAACAGCTCGAACTGGGGTATGCAAAATGTATTCTGAAGATCGACCCCCAATAAGCAGACTTTGGGCTTGTCCTGGTACGAAGGGTTCAGCAAGTATCTGGCTTTCCAGGCGTTGGCCGCCGCCGCAATTTCCTGATAATCCACTCGCCACACTTCTCCCACTTCTTCCGGCACAAAGTGGGGGGGCGTATCAAGCTGTCTGCGCGCCATGGGCTGTCCCCTCCGTTGAGGTTTTCTCGCGTGCTTCTCTCCGGATCTGGGCAGCGCGGGCACGTGTCCTCGAGGCTTCGTCGGCTCGGTCTGTCTGTCGCTGAACGGCAGCCAGGTTCTCAAGGGCCGTTGCAACCTCGATGTGTTTGCTCCCCAGTGTGTTTCCAACTATTGCCAGCAGCCGCTGAAACAGGACCTCGGCCTCCTCGGATCTACGCTGTTGCAACAGGAGCAAACCGAGTGAGTTAAGAGGCACGGCTAGCTTCAGGCCAGTAGGAGAATCCTGATCCTCGGCGACCTTAACCGCTTTTCGGAGGATCTCTTCCGCGGCTGAGTTGTCTCCGGCCAGAGATTGATAAAGCCCGGCCAGCTTACACAGCTTCTCCGTGTAGTCCTGGTGATCTTGCGCAGTCTCTTCCAGCCAGTTTCTGGCCTTGTTGAGCGCGCCTTCCACCTGATCGTAGGTTTGGTTCTCAATAGTGGAATCTACATTGCGCAAAAGCTGGTCCCAAGTGAAGTCGAGGGCAAGCTCCGAACGAGGGCGAAACACACGAGCCAGTATTCCGAAAGTTCTCCATGCTTTCATAGGGGAGAGAATCATACCAGAAGTGGAATGCTAGCCGGGAAATTCAAAGACTCACCACCAGGACACCAAGAGCACCAAGAATCAAAGAATCGGACAGGAAAGTCAGAGCAGATTTATAGACTTGCGCCAAGCCGAAAGGTTGAGTCGGAGGAAGATTGCGCTGAGGCCCTGCTAAAAGCCGGGGCAGAGCCGAGAGGAAAGGAAGTGCGGAGGTCGTTTGCGCTTCCAGACTAGCCCTGCCCCGGTGAATTCATAGCGTAAAACAAGGTTACTTCAAGCACCAGTGATATCCATCACAGCTAAGCGGTCTATGAGAAAAAAATCCTGGTGATGATAGTTTTTATTGTAGGCTTTTCCCGACGTCACGTAAAGGATTCAATAAACCGTATGTTGACACCGTTTCTTACATAGCATGGGACTCCGTTCAGCCGATTTTGTTGTGCTTGTTTTATACCTTGGCAGGTCGGGCTATGTTAAGGAGGGGCGAATCCCGGAAGGAGCCGCGCCGGTTCCTAAACTCCCTTGACTCGATCCGACGAAATAACTGACCCTAATGTGATGACGTCGCGGGAGAGGGTTCTGGCTGCACTCAACCATGAAGAACCTGACAGAATTCCAATTGATCTTTCAGGCCACAGGTCATCGGGTATTTCAGCCGTTCTTTACCCGAAGCTTCGTTCCTTCCTGGGGCTGTCCCAGAAACCGGTCCGTGTCTACGACCTGATCCAGCAGTTGGCAATCGTGGACGAAGACGTCCTTGAGATGTTCGGAGTCGATACGATCGAGCTGGGTCGAGGTTTTGCTCTCGAGGAAGAGGATTGGTCTGGATGGGTTCTTCCGGATGGAACACCTTGCTTAGTTCCTGCCTGGTTTGTGCCGGAAAGGGAAGAGGAGCGGTGGGTGCTGCGGGCAAAGAGCGGGCGGGAGATCGCGATCATGCCCGATGGAGCACTCTACTTCGAGCAAACCTACTACCCCTTCTGGGACGGTGAGGAAGACCTGAATGCCATTGAAGCTGCTTTCGATGAGGGGATGTGGACGGCTGTGGCCAGCCCCCCGGGTCCGGTTTCTGACAGGGAATTAAGTGACGGTGCGCAGGCGCTGAGAAACCGGTCTGATAAGGCGATTCTGGGCCTTTTTGGAGGCAATCTACTGGAAACGGGGCAGTTCCTTTATCGGAACGACGGCTTTTTTCTGCTGCTTGCAGGCGAACCGGACCGTGCTCACGCCTTTCTGGACCGGTTAATGGAACTACATCTGTTCAAGCTGGAGCGCTACCTGAGCCTGGTGGGTGATTCTATCGACATCATCGTTTTTG
>JAUWTT010000244.1 GCA_030614585.1 Acidobacteriota bacterium | reverse complement strand
TTGAGGAAATGGAAGGTGTCTGGCAGAGCCAGAAAAAGACAAGGGTGTCTGGTAAGGGAGACATTGGTGATTCTCCTGTAACGGACGATAGCTAGGAGTGACCATGAGTGAAAACGAGGAGAGGATGACCGAGGAAAAGGAGAACGGAGGCTTCAAAGTTGAGGACCGCAGGCAATTTACGGCTCAGGGAGATCCGATTAGGTCCGGCGGCGAAAGTGCTGCAGACCGGAAGGATTCTGTGGAGCCTGTACAAGCTGAGTCGCGGGAGGTTGAAGAGCAGGAGGCCCCGACGGAAGAGGCGGAACTACCTGAGGTCGACTTCGCTGGATTTCTTCTGTCGCTTGCGACCTCCGCAATGGCTCACTTGGGAGAAGTTCCCGACCCGGCAACGGGCTCAACCACTGAGAATCTTGCTGCTGCGAAGCAGATGATCGACATCCTCTCGATCCTTCATGAAAAGACGAAGGGCAATCTTGAGCCGGATGAGGATCGCCTCCTCGATCACCTGCTATATGAGTTGCGAATGAAGTACCTCAGCAAGACAAAAAGCGTCGTTCTGTAGGCGCCGGAACACTCGAGGGCTCCGCCAAAAAGGAGGTTGTCACGCGCTGCCGTGACTGTAGGTGTCCGGAATAGACTGCCTCGGGGAATTCAGGCGTCAACTCCAACAAGTTTCTTCCTAAGTGATCCAGCACCATGGGCCCGCTGGAACGGACTTTGGAGCGCCCCTTTGGAGGGAGTATTTGATCTCATTATGAGAGTCGTTGAAACATTGAAGGGGATCCCGAACTCGCTAGGCTACCCAGTGATAGCAATTGGGGTCTTCGATGGTGTGCACCGCGGGCACCAGGCGATCATTCGGAAGATGGTTGCCCGGACACGTGAGAGGAACGGCACTGCCATCCTCTTGTCGTTCTTTCCACATCCACAGAAAGTCATTGCTTCAGGGGATGCACCACGTCTTTTGCAAACGTTTCAACAGAGGGCAGAATTGGTAGAGAAACTGGGAGTTGACATCTTCTTAAGGCTCCCGTTCACTCGCCGTCTCTCGCTGAACACACCCGAAGAATTCGTTCAGCAAATCCTCCTCCCGACGGGTGCGATGGAAGTTCATGTAGGTGGGAACTTCCGGTTTGGCCACCGACGAGCAGGGAGCTTGGAAACGCTGGCCGAGTTGGGAAAAACCTACGGCTACAAAGTGCACCATACAGAACCGGTTTACTTCCGGGGTCGGAGGGTGAGTAGTACCCGGGTACGTAACTTGATTAAGGAGGGGAGAGTCTCCCTTGCGAAGCGGCTCTTGGGACGTCCTTACGAGGTTAGAGGTAATGTAGTCCGTGGAGCGGGGAAGGGAGCGGGATTGGGTTTTCCAACTGCCAACCTGAAAACGGACAACGAACTTCTGCCGGCAACCGGTGTTTATGTCACTCGCGCTCATACGGGTGAGTTCGCCTACCTGGGTGCCACGAATGTCGGGTTCCGGCCGACTGTTCACGGGTATGTCGCTCCCGAGCCAACCGTTGAAACCTACCTGTTTGACTTCTCCGGGAGTCTTTACGGACAGGAAATGACGCTCGAATTCTGTTTCCGCCTTCGAGACGAGAAGCGTTTCGAAGGCCTCGAAGCCCTTACAAAACAGGTGCAGGTGGACATTCTGAGGTGTGGGCGATACTTTGAAAGAATCGGGTTTTTGCTGGAGGCAGATAAAGAATGAATGCTAAGAAGCAGGTCGAAAAAGTAGCCACCTTGGCAAGGTTGCGGTTTGATGCCGAAAGTCTGGAGACGTTCGTACCGACCTTCGAGCAGATTCTGGATTATTTCGAACAGCTGAAGCAGATAGACACCGAAGCCGTTGAACCAACGTATCATGCTCTTTTCGGTCAAGAGCTTAAAACCCCGTTCAGAGTGGATGAATGTGGTGAATCACTGTCCATGGAAGAGGCGTTGAAGAATGCACCAGAAACCCAGGACGGACATTTCAGAGTGCCGAAGGTGATCGAATGAACGAGGTCTGCAGACTTTCTCTCAAGCAGTTGCGTGACGCGGTGAAACGGAGATCTCTCAGTTTCAAGGAGATCGCTGAGGCGTATCTCGAACGAATTGATGAGGCCGAGCACCACTTGCGAGCCTTTGTAACTGTGGCTGATGAAAGTGTCGTTGATCAGGCAGCTGATCTCGATGATCGTCTGGCTAGAGGAGATCTGCGTCTCGGATATCTGACGGGATTGCCGATCGGTGTCAAAGACAATATCGTCACCAAGGACGTTCGTACCACTTGTGGTTCCCGGATTCTGGATAACTGGGTGCCGCCCTACGACGCTACGGTGGTACGAAAGCTGAAGGCAAACGAAGCGCTGCTGTTCGGGAAAACAAATTGTGACGAATTTGCTATGGGTTCGAGTACCGAAAACTCTGCCCACTATCCCACTCGAAATCCCTGGGACCTGGACCGTGTCCCCGGTGGTTCGAGCGGGGGATCGGGTTCTGCAGTTGCCGCTCGACTTGTTCCTGCCGCCCTGGGTAGTGACACCGGGGGGTCCATCCGCCAGCCTGCTGCCTTCTGCGGAGTCGTGGGGTTGAAGCCGACGTATGGCCGAATCTCGAGGTATGGTCTGGTGGCCTTTGGCTCTTCGTTGGATCAGATCGGCCCTCTCGCCAACACTGTAAGGGACGCGGCGGTGATGCTGCAGGTTTTGGCTGGGCGTGACCAGGCGGACTCAACTTCGGCGAATAGCCCAGTTGACAATTACCTGAGCCAGATTGGCAAGGACGTACATGGATTGCGGGTAGGTGTTCCTGCAGAGTGGATGGGATCCGGCCTTGATCGAGAGGTAAAGACGGCGGTGCAGGACGCATTAAAGGTGTTGGAGAGCCTTGGCTGTTGCATTGAGGAAGTTCTCCTTCCTCACACTTCCTACGCCGTGGCCACCTACTACATTATTGCCCCGGCTGAAGCCAGCGCAAACCTGGCACGGTACGATGGAGTCAAATACGGGTATCGGAGCAGCCAGAAAGATACACTGGCTCAAATGTACGAGAACTCTCGTACCGAAGGATTCGGTGACGAGGTGAAACGGCGGATTATGATCGGAACCTATGTCCTGAGCTCCGGTTACTATGACGCCTATTACCTGAAAGCGAGCAAGGTCCGAACTCTGATACGGCAGGACTACCTTAAGGCTTTTGAGCGTGTAGATTTGATCGTAGGCCCAACGACTCCTACACTTCCCTTCCAACTCGGGGAGAAGACATCGGATCCTTTGGCGATGTATCTCTCAGATGTTTTCACAGTCACCGCAAACCTCGCCGGGGTACCTGCGCTTTCCATGCCATGCTCCTTCACTGCGGACAAGCTCCCTGTTGGCCTGCAGTTGATCGGCCCTCACTTCAAAGAGGGGCGCTTGCTTCGCGTTGCACATGCTTTGGAGTCGGAACTTCAGCTCAATCGGCCACCCTTAGCTCTGTGAACGGAAACTGGGTCTAACCACCAAGTCACCAAGAGCACTAAGAATCAAGTGTTTGTGTTTCTTGCTTGGTGCCCTTGGTGCCTTGGTGGTTAGCTTCAAGGGACCAGCAGCGTTCCGATACCATGCTGCGTACACTTTGAAAGTGCACCTCTCTGAAGTCCGTTCAGGACTTGAAAGGTGTGGACACCCTGTTCCAAAGCTCGAATCGCGGTTTCCACTTTGGGGACCATTCCGTCTACAAAGACCCCCGTACTGAGGTAGTCACGGGCAGTTCGGATATCCAGGGAGGGTATCTGGGTGGAAGGGTCTTGGGGATCTGTATAGATGCCGTCAACGTCGGATACAGAGATTAATCGATCTGCTCGAAGTGAAAGGGCAAGCTCCGCCGCCAACGTGTCGGCATTGATATTCATGATTCTGCCTTCTGAATCCGCGCAGAGACAGCTGATGACTGGAATGTAGCCGTAGCCCCAGAGAAGCTCAATTACCTCCGAATTGACCCCTTCGATCTCTCCTACGAGTCCGAAATCCACTGTCTCAATTTCGTGTGCAGTGCCAATTTCCACAGGAATTGGGGGTCTTCGGTGACACCGCGTGAGCCCTCCATCGAAGGCGGACATTCCGAGCGCCTTAAGGCTGTGCGAACAGAGGTTGGCAGTTAGATCGCGGTTAATGGCACTGAAGACCATCTTGGCAGCTTTCATGGTGACTTCATCGGTAATCCGACGCCCTTGGTATTGTGCGACCGGAATGCCGGCCTCTTTACAGTGCTGAGACAGTTGTTGTCCGCCGCCGTGAACCACGAGCATTTGAATGCCCTGGCGTGCCAGTTGCACAATCTCCCGGCAAACTAATTCTCTCGATTTTTTCTCACTCAGCGTTTTCCCGCTTAGCTTGACGATTATTCTCATAGCTTTCTCAGTACTTGAATGAATTGGTCTGCGTTCTCATGACTCAAAGTGAGTGGGGGCATCAATCGGAGGATGTCAGGATTGTTTGAAGTGCCGGCAAGAATCCGGTTTTCGATCAGATGCTTCTGGACTTCCTTTGCTGTGTAATCCTGAAAACTGATGCCGAGTAGGAGGCCTCGACCGCGCACCTCCTTCACGCCGCTGAGTTCCCGTAACTTCCTTTTCAGATAGGATCCGATTACAGCAGCATTGGAAATGAGGTCTTCTTCCTCGAGAATTTCAAGCGTCGCATGGATGGCGGCACACGCGACAGGGTTTCCCCCAAATGTTGAGCCCAAGTCGCCCTTCTTCACTTGGTGCGCAATGCTCTCTGAGACAAGTAGGACGGCGGCGGGATATCCCGACGCGATCCCTTTTGCCAGGCTCGTCAGGTCCGGAGAGATGCCGAGTTGCTGTGAAAAGAGAAATGATCCGGTTCTTCCCACCCCGGTCTGAATCTCATCAAAGATCAAGATCGCGCCCTTGACCCGGCAAACCTGCTCAATCTCTTTGAGCGTTTCAATCGAGATTTCCTCTACCCCGCTCATACTTTGAATTGGCTCGACAAGGACTGCGGCAGTTTCTTCATTCACAGCCCTGACGACTTCTTCGACCGGCAGTACAGTGTGATGTGGGACGGGTGTGTTGAGGTAGGCGCGATACTTCTCGATGCCGGTGGCTGAAAGACTGCCGTAGGTGCGTCCATGAAAAGAGTTTTGGGTTGAAATAACCGTCGGCTTTCCGGTCAGAGCCCGGGCCAGCTTTATGGCATTCTCATTTACCTCGGCACCTGAATTGGCTAGGAAAGCCTTATATCGAGCAGGTTCACAGAACTGAGCAAGCTTTTCCAGAGCTCGGCCTCGGACGCTGTTGTAGGTTGCATTCGAGTAGAAGATCAGCTGAGCAGCTTGCTGCTGTATTGCCTTGACAATCTTCGGGTGACAGTGACCTGTCGAAGCAACGCAGTGTCCCCCATAAAGATCGAGATATTCCGTTCCATTTTCATCAAATACTGAACAGCCTTGACCCTTCTCGACCGAGATAGGCAGCTTGGCATAGGTATCGAGCTGGAAACGGTCTTCTAAATGTCGCAAATTTGTCATTTCGATCTGCACCCATTCTCTCGTCGTGATTTTCGGTAGAAAGCTGTTTGTTCCATACAAACCCTATGGGAACGCCGGCACCCTCTGTAACCCCATAGTCTCCTCGAGGCCACAGGCCACATTCATGTTCTGGACGGCCTGTCCGGCCGCTCCTTTCTGAAGGTTGTCCAGTGTTGACCAGACAATCAGGTGGTCCCCATCGGTTGCGGCTCCAAGGTCCACCAGGTTGGAGTGCTGGACAGAGCTGACATCCGGGCAGGTGTCAACCCACCGAATAAAGGGCTCTGCGCTGTAGTAACCGGCATAGAGGTCCTGGACCTCCTGGGCCGTTCGACTGGATGAAAGCCGCATATAGTGACTCGCAAAAATTCCTCTTACCAAAGGTACCGAGTAGGTTTGGAAAACAAGTTCATTGTCCGGGCAAGAAAGCAGCTGCCGAATCTCGGGCAGGTGTTGATGTCTAAACGGCTTGTACGGGAAGAGGCTCTGACTCCGCCGAGGATGGTGGGTCGTCTGAGACGGCTTCCTGCCCGAGCCGGATGACCCTGTCTTAGCGTCAATGAACACCGGACCCTCGATCCACTGCTCCTGGAAGAGCGGATAGAGCGCTATCAGAGTGGCGGTCGCAAAACAGCCCGGGTTTGCGATTCTTTGCGCGTCCGCGATGCAGCTGCGATTGATCTCGGTCAAGCCATAGACAAACTCGGCCTGCAGGTCATTTGCATCCAAGGGGAAACCATAGAACTCGCTAAACACCTGAGCGTCGCAAATTCGGAAATCCCCGCTCAAGTCGATTACCAGAA
>JAUWTT010000261.1 GCA_030614585.1 Acidobacteriota bacterium | reverse complement strand
GCTGGGCTGTCCTCAAATACCTGGCCCGTCTCGGCCGTAAAGGCTAACCACCAAGGCACCAAGGACACCACAGACACCAAGCAAAGCTACTGATTCTTGGTGCTCGTGGTGTCTTGGTGGTGAGACTCCCTACCCTTCCAGATCGAACAACACGCTGTCTTGTCCACGCTTCTCGAAAAGCTCCTGCACGTGTTCAATCATCTTCTTCTTTCGCTTTAGAAGGGTCTTCATCTCAAAGGTATCGAGGTATTCGTCGAGACGTTCCTTAATGACTGAATCCTCAAGATTCTTCAACTTCTCCCACATGCCGCGCTCGCAGAGAATGATCGTAGACGGGTTTTTGAGTTCCGAAACCGGACGGAAGGCTCGAGTGTGATCAATCAGCCAAAGAACCCAGTTCTTATCAATCAGGATGTTTCCCGTATTACGGTCATCGTTATAGATAAGATTGTCAAACAGGTACATGATCTGGTATTGGAGCATCCAAAAACGGGGCGTAGGCGGTGCGATGTCGTCCTTTTTCCGGCTCTTTTCAGTCATTGCCTCTTCAACCCAGGCCTGAAGAGACCCCTTCTTTCCTTTGATCTCTCGCTCCACAACGGGTGGAATAGTGTCTAGCCCGAGTAGACGTCCCATTTTATAGGCAGCAATCTCGAAGAAGCCCGAATCTCTGAAATTGAGCTTGAGGCCATCCGCGCTCTTCCATTTTCGTTTGAAAATGTCCACATCTCTGAAGACCGCGTTCATCTGGACGCCATCCTTCTCGAGAAGTACCTTCTGCGGCTTGGTAACACCAGTGGGGATGGTCTTAATCGAAACCACCTCAGCGGTCCTGAGAAACTCCAAGATCTCGGAGTCGTTCCTGAAAGGCAGCGGTTTCCCATCCGGTCCACGCCAACTTCTCTGGAAATCCTCGAACACCGCCGGCTCTTGATCATGTGGCTCAGAAGACTGGGCCGCAGAGGGAACGCTGATCCAGAAAAGACAACTTGCCAGGAGAATAACTTTCGTCGCGGCTCCGAAAGTACTGTGAGGTACACCGGCCCGGATCTTACACCTCACCAGGGAATCCAAAAAGTTTGAGATCACGGTTTGAAACACACTCACGATCCTTCCTCCATACGACAGCGGGGATGCCTCTTTCAGAAATACGACATCTCCACCAAATCCGTTCACAAATTAGACTGCCCTACTGAAAAGCCACCAACGATTGAAAACCTCGACTAAGGGATTACCCATTAATTACTTCTCCAGGCGAATGGAACCCCAGAGGCTAGGAGCATCCCAGGAAAAAAGCGTTGTCAAAGGCACCCATGAGATCCTCTCACCGTCACGACCAAGGACCAGCAGGTTGAACCCAATTTCCCGGCCCTGTTCGAGAACCCCCATGCCGGGAGTCCCCTTCAAGACAGTGATCAACAGTCGCTGGCCCTCCTCTTCGACGCTCAGCCAATCGGGCCTTAGTTTCCTATCTTCAATCACTGTAGCGGGACGGAGGAAGCGTGCTTCCCCACCGATTCGGCCGTCCTCGAATCGTCCGATAACGACGCAACGATCGTATTCACCGTAGTCAGTGGGCCGATCTCCCTTGGGATTGACCATCAGATAGACTCGACCCGGTTCGAACCAATGGTCCAGATCCTTCGGCTCTTCCTCACTTAAGGGCGCGATCGCCAAATCCAAGGGCAACTCAATGCCCACATGAAGTCCGACTTGACTCCAAGCTAAGCGAGCCTCTACCTCCTGCTCACCACTCCCCGTGGCCAGAATCCACGCCCCTGATTCCCACTGTGAGAGAAGGCTCTCCACGGAAGGCTTCAGGTCGATACGGGGTACCTTGACCCGAGGAGAGACCTGAAAGGGAGCTTTTTGGTTACTCCAGTTCGACTTCGGAATGAGAAAAGTGTTTCCTTGCTCGCTAGTCAGCAAGAGGTTGTCCCCATCCCAGGATATCCCTTCGACTTGTCCCGCATTCAGCTGACACACCAGCGGCTCAGAACGTAACGCCTGCTCGCCCAACTCGCTTCTCCTGAAAATATAAAGTGCCCGGTATGAAGAAAGCGCGATCCTCTCACCATCAGCAGAGATGTCACCTCCTGTAATCATTGCCCGGTGGGGAATCGTTCCGAGGAACTCGGCCGTACCCTCTTCCAGGCTTTCGACGAAGTAAACTCGAGGCAGCGAGCCATCCCAGGGCTTATTTACGAGAAAGGCACTCGAATCCCGAACAATCAGGGTTTCGACGTCCAAACCCGAATCCGGAAACCGAATCGGATATGTAATGACAGTCTCAATCTTCTCGTCCACAAGCGGATCCGGTTCCGGGAAACCGTAGATGTAGCCAGTCAAAAGATCATCCATACGACCCGTGTTGTCGTAAATGAAAAGATTCCCATGATTGTCAGCAGAGATGTCTTCCCAGTCGTGATTCTCAACTCCCGGAACTTCATAACACCGGATCGCCTCTCCCGTGAAACGTAATGCAAACACGAGAGGCTGTCCGTCATCGTTATGACTCCACATCACGTCTTCATGAACACGGCTGACAGCCAGTCCGGAGGACTCAACAAGACGCGGATCGTCAATTTGTCCGTGAGGGGTGAGTGTCGTTGCAGCATCGCGGTAGCATGCTTCTCCCGACATCACGAACACCGCCAAGCACGAGAATTTGAAAAGTCCTGGGAAACCGAGCATGTATCAGATTTTCAATTCATTATACAGTCTGCAAAGGTGGTGGTCCCATTGAACGAACAGCTTGGAGAAGACGACTCAGGGACCTGGGACCATCGACCCTGGCACAGGCTCCGACACCTGCTCACCAACGGGTCCATACCCATCCAAGGAAATGGCCCTGAACTGGTCTCCGGCAATCTCCAGAGCCGAAGGTTCAACCGTGTCAACCAACAACGCCTTCCCACCCAAACGTCGGAGGATCTCCTTTTCAGCTGCGATTGTATGACCTACTACCATATAGTCCGCACCGTAAGCAGCAAGTACCTGGGCTAGTTGAGGGGTACCCTCTTCCTCACTCCACTTGCCATATCCTCTGAACCAAAGAGGTCCATCAGGGTGTACGCTAAGCCACGCTCCCATATTAAAGAAGGCTTTGATGAGCTTGACCTGATACTGCTCTTTAGAGTCCAGAGTCTCCATCCAATCGTCTCCATTGGAACCCTGCTTGCCCGAGGAGGCCAACCAGTCGTAACGCTGTTTCAGGGCAGCGACCATGTCATTCAGCGGATAATAGGGTTGAAAAACACCCTCTTCGGTGAAAAAGCCGACCCAGCTGTCAAAAGCTTTCCTTTCCTTCTTGATTCTTTTGTTTAGTTCGTCCAAAGAAAGGTCCGCAAGCCTGGGATGAATGCCCCCGTGCACGAAGATAATATCTCCGATCCTGACAACGGCTGGCAGATTCCGAATCCAACGACCATACTTACCCTTGGGGCCAAGTGCTTTCCGGTATTCGACGAACCCAGGGGGATGGGTCTCCATCCACTCCTGTCTGAATTCAGGCGTGTCCTCTGGCTCCGGAAGCCCAAGTCTTTTCGCCTCTCTCTGGCTGGTCTTCAAGAGCGTCTTGTAAGCTTTCTCCTGCCGGCCTTTCGACTTGCTGTCGGCAAAGGTAGCGTATATCTCGGGTGTAACATAACGGAGATCGCCGGTCAGGTTCATCATCTCGTGATTGCCCAGCAGAACCAGGACACCGCCACCTGCCTTGGGAGCCTTCTTTTCAAGCTCCATCAACAGATCCATCACCGCCTTGACATGGGTACCACGGTCGAGAAAGTCGCCGGTTACAACCAGTAACGCATCTCCCCCGATCCAGCGGTTCTCGGCATCCACAAGCTGTGCACGCTGAAGTATCTCGGTGAGCCTCTCAAGGTCTCCGTGCAGATCACCCAGGGCCACAATACGAGAAGCTGGAGGGATGGTTTTGGCCGCAACAAACCCAGGGAATGCCAACAGGAGTGTTAATAAGACACTCCAGACAACATACTGGGATGTACTATTCAGGTAATAAGATCTGGGCCTGGGAAACATGTTTTATCAATAGTAGCAGAAATCCCCGAAGCCGGGCCTCTTGACTCATTCGCACTCGGAATCAATCAACCTGCCCAGCTTTTCGACTTGGTCCCGAGTCCCCAATGCGAAAACAATGTCCCCCTGCTCCAGCACTGTATCCGCCTTTAATGAAGAAATGACACCTCTGCCGGGACGTTTCAACCCGACCAGAGAGGCTCCCGTCAACTCTGTTATATTGGACTCCTCCAGACTCTTACTCTCAAGGAGAGAACCTTGGCAGACGCGGAAGTTCTCCAGAAGAAGTTCCAGCGACTCGTCATGAGAAACGACGTCGAGAAAATCACAGATCTCAGGATTCAAGAGCATCTGCGCCATCCGTCGGCCGACAATGCTCTGAGGAAACATGACGCGATCAGCGCCCGCCCGCAGAAGTTTGTCGGTGACTTCCTCGAGGTTGGCCCTGGCCACAACAGGGATCTCGCTTCTGAGCACACGGGCTGTCAGCACCACCAGAAGATTCGTGGCATCTTCGTCTGTTGCAACTACCAGGCCTTTAGCCCGCTCGAGCCCGCATTGCTGGAGAACGTGGTCAAGTCCTGCGTCCCCCTGAAAAGCCAAATACCCCTCTTCTCGAGCCCTGGAGACCGCTTCTTCACTGACATCGACTACAACGAGTTCACAACCCTTCCGCCCCAGCTCTCGACACACCTGGTGGCCCATCTCTCCATATCCGCAAACCACATAATGACCACTCAAAGAATCGATGATGCGCTGCATTCGTTTCCCCCTGATGATGCCCTGAAGCTCACCGGCCAGGAAGTAGTTGGTGATGAGGCCGATGGAAAATGTGATAGCACCGACCCCGAGTATTATGAGCGCTCCGGTGAAAAGCCGCCCATTCGACGAAAGTGGGTGAACCTCGGAAAAACCCACTGTCGTTACGGTGATCACCGACATGTAAAACGAGTCGGACCAGGGCCAGAATTCAATCAAGTGGTAGCCAATCGTCCCAATCAGAATGATCGAGGGGAAAACCACCACAATAGGAACCAGACGTTTTGTCAACCTACTCCTCTGTGGTGGGATTATAAGGTGTGGAAGGATAATCGTGAAGGCTTTCGAGAAGCCGTATAGAACCACCAAAGCACAAAGGCACGAGGGAATTAGTAGTGGTTTCGTGTTTCAGTGGTTCGTCGCTAGCTTTGTCGCGAGCTTTGTCGTCAAACTTGTCGATTCGTTAACAGGGGATTTCGACGAAGTCTACGATTAAGCTTACGACACAGTCTCGGGAGGGCGGCCGCTACGGAGGACAGGTCCGTCCGTTCGCCGTTCGTCGTTCGCACTTCACACTTCGTCCTTCGTCCTTCGTCGTTCGCACTTCACACTTCGTCCTTCATCGTTCGTCGTTCGTCGTTCCACATTTCCCCAGGTCTGGTATCCGGCATCCTCTTCTATTCGTATGTCAATACGCGGGACTTGAATTGGTCCAAGGTGAGTTGACCCAGCCTGAATTGAGTAATGTCCGACTTCTTCACTGAGAAGATCCCGGAAGGCTTGCCTACCGGCTCGCCTGCCAAGTGGACAAACGATCCCTCACCTTCGACAAGAATAAGATTTATATATTCGTCTGCTTTCAATTCAGTCAACGAGTCCCCATGGTTTGCCAAAGCGAGAATCAATTCTTCGGTTACACGGGCCCGGTATTTCTCAACCTGTTGTTCCGTTTCACGCTGTTGCTGCTGAACCTCTTTCAGGCGCTGCTCCATTTCAGCCGCCATCTGCTTCACTTCCTGGAGATGTTGCTCTCGATCCTCTGGAGAGCGTTGAGCTCTCCAATAGCTCGGTTCAGGCGGCTCAGGTGGTTCCGGAGGTTCGATGGGCTCGGGATCCGGGGCAACGTCAGGTGAAGGGTACGCTCCGGAGTCGTACTCGATTTCTGTGAGTGCCATTGCCTCTGCGTAGGCTCTCAGTGCTTCGCTTTCGGCGAGCCGGTTCTCAATCATGGCTAATTGCATCTCCAGGCGATGCGGATCGACCACAT
>JAUWTT010000625.1 GCA_030614585.1 Acidobacteriota bacterium | reverse complement strand
GCTATACTCTGGTGAACAAAAGGTGAACCTTGAAAATCAGGGTAAGCTCGCAAAAAGGTTGGAACGGACGGGGAACCGCAGAGAACCCTCGGAACCGTTTTGAGCGAATCCATTTAGTCAGAGAAGAAAGCGGAGACGGGACACCCGCTACTCACTATTTGAAGGATGCTTCTCGATCGATCATCGCTCGGAATGACAGCCCCGACATCGGGTTCGACTTCAGTATCAACCCATACAGGGGCTGTGAGCATGGCTGCATATACTGTTACGCCCGACCGACTCATGAATACCTGGGGTACTCGTCAGGCCTCGATTTTGAAACCCGTATCCTGGTAAAGGAACGAGCACCTGAACTCCTCAGGTCGGAACTGTCATCGCCACGATGGCGTCCCAAGGTTCTCGCGCTGAGTGGAGTCACCGACCCGTACCAGCCGGTCGAGAAGAGACTCCGGCTGACACGCGCCTGCCTCGAGGTCCTGGTAGAGTTTCTTAATCCGGTCTCCCTGGTGACGAAGAACCATCTTGTGACCCGAGACATTGGACTTCTGAAAACTCTCGCGGAAGTTAATGCGCTCGCGGTGAGCCTTTCTATAACGAGTCTGGACGAACGCCTTCGAAGAGTATTGGAACCGAGGACTTCTTCACCTTCCCGAAGACTCAAGGCCGTTGAGGCTCTGGCAAAGCACGGAATACCCGTCACGGTGCTTATTGCCCCTGTGATACCTGGCCTCACCGAACATGAAATACCAGGAATTCTGAAGGCAGCTCATTCGGCGGGAGCCGTGTTTGCCCGCTATCAGCTTTTGCGGCTCCCGCGATCTGTGACAGGCCTTTTTGCAGACTGGCTCGAAAGGTACGTGCCGGAACGCAAGAAACGAGTTCTGGCTCGGATTCGAGACACGAGAGGAGGCGACCTCAACGATTCCCGGTTTTATCGAAGAATGAGTGGTGAAGGCAAATACGCGGCTCAGATCAAAGCCTTGTTTGAGAATTCTGCAAAGCGCTTCGGTCTGCAGAAAGCGACGGAAACCTTATCAACAGCGGCATTCAAGAGAGACATTCCAACCGACCAACTGGCTCTTTTCGAGGAGCAGGCCCACCGCAATCCGGAGTGATTAAACCTTGAGCACGGTGCTCGAAGCGGTCATTAGCTACTTCGCGTCTTGGCGCCTTTGCGTGAAATCGGATTTCCTCACGCAAAGACGCAAAGCCCGCCAAGGGAGCAGCTAAATCTCTTCGACCAATTCTAGAAACCGCTTGTAAGGTATTGCAGTCCAGCTCTCTGACTGAAAGGCTCCATTCTGCAGACTGATCATTGCCACTTTGGCAACAGTCTCATCGTCCGGGGCTTCGTAAATGTCAAGGAAGTCATATGGCCCAAGGAGAGCATAGTGGGCAAGGAACTTCACCTCGGGGCATTTTTCCTTGACCTGTTCGAGCCACTTTCGACCCAGTTTTGCCCGATCCTTGATTCTCACTTCCGATTCCGGGGAGAGCTTCGTCATCAAAACATAAGTGTTCATGAGACTCCTCCTTCCCTGAGTCTACTCCAATCGGGACAGCACACCCAGAACTTCTTTTCTGAGCCCCAGGGTGTTCAGGCTCTTTGTTTCTTTGCGTCTTTGCGTGAAATCAATTTGTCTCACGCAAAGACGCCAAGACAAGGCCCTGAGCAAGATTCCCAAGCCTCGAGTCCCAAGACTCAAGCCCCAAGACCCAAGACTCAGGTCACCAAAGGATTTGCCTCGCGGTGCCAATTCTGATAATACCCAAGCGAACCAGAACGCTTCTTTCGGATAATAAAGGAACCTCATAATGGATGTAACTGTCAAAACGCAACTCGATAACCTGCAGGGCAAAGAAGCCCAAGAGATTCTTCTCCCCTTGAAAGTGGCCCCTGATCAGACTGTTGACCTCTATTCTCGCTCTATCCACAGAGTGGGAAGCTGTTACCTCTTTATCTTCAGAGAGGGGACAGAGCGCTTCCTGGGGATTCTGGCGGACAAGGGCGAAGATCCCACGCTCAACCAGTTCGAGGGAACCCCTTTTCCGGGATCCAGCCTGAAACGTTGTCCAATCTCGGCTGGAAACGCCGAGCAACTGAGAAGTCTGTTCGACTTCACCAGACCAAGATTAATGGGCCTTGAAACGTCTTACGGGTTAGGAGACCGCCTGGGCCTCGCCAACCCGGCCCACCTGCGAGCAATCCGTCCAACGGGGATAAAGGCCATTTTGGCTCAGCAGTCGATTCGGGAGTTGGAGCGAACGCAACGAACGCCGCAGGAAGTCGTTGATGTGGCAACTTGGGCTGTTTTTCAAGAGGGTTACCGGGAAGGATTTGGGGCAGACGCTGACCATCTTAAAACGGTGGAAGATATCGATGTTGTGGTTCCTGCGGGGTTCAGGATGTTCACCTTCGATCCCGGAGACCATGTCGTAAACGAAGCAGATTTCATGCCGTTGGACGAGCTTCAGAGGAGGCTTGATTCCCTGCCCTGGCAGACGCTGGAGACTGATTTCGACTCATGCCTCAGCCGATATGCCGACAGAAAGGTGCGGCTCTCTGACGAATTCACCCTCGAACCGAATGCCTCGGAGGTCGTCCGGGGAT
>JAUWTT010000613.1 GCA_030614585.1 Acidobacteriota bacterium | reverse complement strand
CCACATCAAACCAGGGTCCTCCGCCGGCCAGGTCCTTGCGGACAAACCAAAACCGGGGATCATCAGGCTCCGGATTGAAGAACCCGAAACACCTCACATGAGCTGAGACTGGACTGCCGATCTCACCGGACTTCAGGATCTGCTTCACGCGGTGGATGCAGGGATAGAAATGCCGATAGTAGGCGATCCCCAACCGGACTTGATTGGTGTGACAGCTCTCTATCATCTGATCGCATTCAGCGACAGTGAGCGCCATCGGCTTCTCGCAGAGAACATGCTTGCCGGCTTCTGCGGCAGCAATGGTCATCGGCGCATGCAGGTAAACCGGGGTGGAGATATATACCGCCTCGATCTCTTCGTCGGCTATGAGTTCTTCCCAGGTCCGATACGATTTCTTCGCACCAAATTTACGAGCAAACGGTTCCACCTTCTCATAACTTGACCTGTTGACGGCAACAAGGTCACAGATCGGTGAGTCTCGCAGTGCCGGTGCAACTCTCTTTTCTGAAATATCACCACATCCGATCAGGCCCCAACCAACAGTTCTACTCATGCATCTACTCTAATGGTCTCGCTCGTCTATTCCAAGGGGCACATCGACTTGGCATTCTAAAAACAGGAGAAGACTCGAATTGCATTCGCAGATTCAGGTAGCCCCTGTTCCAACGAAGGGATAACATGATCGATATGAAGAGAAGGGCGCTTGTCAGACAGTTTTGAACAGATTCTCGGGAACGAAGGAATAGCGCCTAACGAGAATATGGGCAAGGTAAGAAGGAGGCAGAGATGACCAAATCACTGAATCGACGTCAGTTTTTCCAACATTCATCCTCGATGGGTTTGGGAGGAATTATCCTGGGAACGGGGCTGCTGAAGTCACCGGCAGCGTTGGCTTCGAATGCCAATGGTCCCTTGAAGAAGGCTGCCTGCATTGGGGTTCTTCCGAAGGACTTAAGCATTCTGGAAAGATTCAAGTTAGCCAAGAGCGCAGGGTTTGAATCCATTGAGCCGAACACACTGGAAACTCCGGAAGAGGTGAAACAATACAAAGAAGCATCTCGCGCCACAGGAGTCGGAATCCACTCGATAATGAACTCGGGGCACTGGAAATACCCTTTGACCGACAACGATCCCGAGGTTGTTAAGCAGTGTATTGAAGGAATAAAGACTTCCATGCGGAATGCTCACGAACTGGGAGCAAATGCTGTTCTCCTGGTGCCTGGCATCGTGACAGCAGATGTAAGATATGGCGAAGTTTATGAGCGTTCGCAAGAGCAGATTCGAAAACTCCTTCCTCTGGCCAAAGAACTCAACGTAGTTATTGCCATCGAGAATGTTGGAAACAGATTCTTGCTCAGCCCGCTTGAATTTGCCCGCTACGTAGACGAGTTTGAGAGCCCTTACGTGAGAGCCTATTTCGATATTGGAAATGTCACTTCAATCGGCTTCCCGCAGGATTGGATTCGAACGCTCGACAGAAGATTGATGAAGATCCACATCAAGAAATTCCAGCCTGGAGACGAAACTCCAGCATTCAACCCTAAAGACAGACGGACGAGGGGGATTGACTGGCTCGATGTCCGGAAAGCTCTGAGCGATGTCGGTTACACGGGATGGGTCACCGCGGAAGTGAGAAGCGGGGACGAGGCTTACATAAAGGAAGTCTCCGCGAGAATGGACAAGTTCTTCGAGGGGGAGAATCCTGTCGGAGCATAAACACGAAGAAGGGGTCTCGGGGCCGAAGAAAGTGCGAAGTGCGAACGACGAACGACGATCCGGTTATCGGTAATCGGTAATCGGTAATCGAGGAATTCGGTAAGTAGCGATAGTAAGTAGAGCCACCGACTTGCTTTGTGCCCTTGGTGGTTACCCGCGCCGCGCTCCAAAAACTCCAAGGGCAAACTCTCGAATCTTGAGGGAATTGGCCTTCTTGACCGCAGCCGTTGTTAGAACAGTGGCGACCGAACTACTCCTCGTAGATGTAGAGAACACTACTTTTGCGCAGGAAGACATTGAGTCCACGATCGGCGAGTTGAATGCTGAAACAATTGAGATCGCAATATCGGACTCGGCCTCTCAATTGCTCACCATTCTCCAGGACAACCGTCACCTCCGACCGAGAATCGACTAACGACCTCAGGTAGTCCCCTTCCGCTCCAGTACTCTCATCAGGGGCTCTGCGATTCCTCTGTCCTGAACGTTCGAACCGACGGTGTGAAGGTTTCCGGTGATCTTTGAAGGAATCCATAGAGTCGCTCCGGATCGTGGAGGCCTTAATGACCTCCGAACCCACAGAATTATACCTGTTAGCGCCCTGAAATGGTACGTGTCCATCGCTTCACCGAACTCCTTAATCGGCAGGGCGCTCGGAGCTTCCCGTTAGGGTCGCGAAATCTTCGTGTCCCACAAGTAATCGGTGTGGGAGTTGCAGATCGAACTGAACTCGGCACTCAGGTCCCGGTTCTCATTCTGCACCTGCTGACTGTACTGATCGACAGACAGCACACCTAAGACAACCAGAGCTACACAAAAGCTCCTCTTCATAAAAGCCTCCCTACTGTGTTTAAACTAAGTGTAAATAACGTTAAGTGGAATTGATTATCGAGTATAGTTCAGGCGAGACCAACCGTCAATGGCCAATTCTCTAGGGTCTGTGTCAGCAGATGCTTATAACCAGGGAGGTTAACGGAAAAAGGGTATGATGGGATTCTCACGCAAAGCCGCCAAAACGGCCAGGGAGACGAAAGAGAGACCATTGAGGAGAGCCACTTCTGCAGACAAGGACGTTTCGTCCTGAAGGGTTT
>JAUWTT010000573.1 GCA_030614585.1 Acidobacteriota bacterium | reverse complement strand
TTATTTATCAGTAGAGTCTCCTGACCCGGTCAGGAACGAAAGGAATGTAAGGTATGTTGAAGTTCGGCTGCTCTCGAAACACTCATCTAGCGCGGGTTGTATTCTCCCTGATGTTCTTGACCTTCCTCTGTTTACCTCAACAATCGCTCTTCGCTCAGGAGGGAACTCAGAAGTGGGCCTTTGATACAGGTGGAAGCATTCAATCTTCGCCTGCTATTGGTGATGAGGGGATCATCTATGTGGGCTCCACTGACGATCATCTGTACGCTATCCAGCCCGACGGAACGCAGAAATGGAGGTTTGATACTGGAGGTAACGTTACCCAACCCCCGGCGATTGCCGACGATGGGACAATCTATGTCGGAACCAATGACGGAAAAGTTGTCGCGCTCAACCCCGACGGTTCCGTAAAGTGGGCCTTCGACTCCGGCCTCGACGCTCAAATGACCGGAGTGATGGCGATCGCAGCCGATGGAACGATCTATGCACCGATTGGAGGCTCGTCCAACGCCATGATTTTTGCCATTCATCCTGACGGAAGCCGGTTCTGGACCTTTGACCCTCCGACAACCACCTTCGGAATCTCCATCGGGACTGATGGTGTAGTCCTCTTCGGGGATGCCGGTGGCGTGCTCTATGCACTGAATTCAACCGGAGCACGACAGTGGGATCTGGACGTCGGACCGGGAATCGCCTCTGCGCCAAGCCTTGCTGAAGACGGCACGATCTACGTGACCAGCGGTTCCAACACAAATAACGTCACTGCCGTGAACCCGGACGGGACACTCAAGTGGCAAGTGACTGTCGGCAGGGCTACCCGATCCCTTTCGACAGCTGTTGACGGAGACATCTATCTTCCTGTCGCCGCTGGAGCCACCAGTGGGGCTCTCGTGGCTCTCAATCCCGCAAATGGCACTGAGAACTGGAGATTCGAGACTGCGGCGCGTGTTCAAACGGCGCCAGCCGTGGGATTCGACGGGACGATCTACTTCGGGACCGACACTGAGGAACTCTTCGCTCTCCGGCCGAATGGTACCCAGAGATGGGCGTTCGAAGTGGGGGGAGACATACAGTCCTCACCCACAATCGCACCGGATGGAACTGTGTATTTTGGCTCCAACGACAGCAACTTCTATGCGCTGAGAAGCTCGTCATCCGGCCTGGCGGCCAGTTCCTGGCCCAAACTTCAACGCGACGTCCGGAACACCGGCCGATTTGGCTCCGATGTCACTCGACGGAGATGGTTTGCTCCTCACGTCTTTTGGCTGGATGACGAAAACAAAGCGATCGCGACAATCAGGCACACGGGAGGTTCAGCAGGGGGCGCCACGGGGAGTACTGCATCCTTTCGCATTGATGTGCTCAACCGGGACGGATCAGTGAACTTCTCGGTAAACGACTCGGTCGAGCCGGGAGAAACCAAAGACATCGTCCTGACCGCGCCCGATTCCAGTATTCATGTGGGGGCAGCGATGCTGGACGCCTCGGTCACAGACGGGATCTTTCTGGCTCCTTTTCTGACCTGGCAACTCGATGTCAAGGGAATGCCCGCTCCACTGCAAATTGGAGCCTTCTTCTCGGACCCAACTGATGCCGCACTGGTGCATCACTTTCCAGCGGAAGCCAGCGACAGAAATGGCCTTGGAATCGCTGTCCAAAACATTGGAGATAATGAAATTCAATGTTCGCTGGAGTTCTTCAATGCGGATGGAACCATGCAGGCCGAGGAAATCCTGGACCTCGATCCACTGGGATCGGTAGTCGACTTCTTCAACAGCTCCCTTCCTGATGGCTTTAAAGGAAGTGCCACATTTTCATGTGATGCTCCGGTTGTCGTTGTCGCAGTCAACCAGGATTTCTCGAACGGGAATTTCCCAACTGACCGTATTACGATCAAAGGTCAGAAGTAGCAGGAGTTCACACGGGACTTAAGCGTTGCTGAGGTGAGAGTCGATCTTCCTTGCGCCAGCAGGATGATGTCGATACGGCTTTGTCAAGTTGAGGGGATATCAGCGAGGATAGTCAGCATAGATTGACAAAGCCGTGGAGAAGACTCAGATCCGGAGGGTGAGGGCATGGATATGGCAAACACTTCACGAGGATTTCTCCCTACCCTCTCACTGGCCTTGAGATAGGGACGCGCCCCTCAATTCCAGTTTGCACATCTGATCAGCACTCGCACGTCGGCTTTAAGAAGAGCTGTCAGTTCCTGCGGTTTACTTTGAGCGTTTCACGAGGTGGAGGAAGTCTTCCAGCATCCAGAGCTCCGCGCCTCCTCCCTTGACTCCACAAAAAGCAAAAGTCTTGCCATCTGGGGACCAGTCAAAGTGGTAGATCTTTACATCGACCAGATCGGTCTTGACGTCCATCAGTTCTTTCTGGTCCAGGGAAACCACCTTGATTACTTTCTCGTCCGGGCCATTGAATGCGAGTCTCTTGCTGTCTGGTGACCAGGCCAGCTCTATGTTGACATGGATGTTTTTGTGCGAACAGATAACCTGTGATTCCCCGGATTCGACCGAGATGACCTTGAGTAGACACTCTCTTGATTCAAGTTTGTTCAGCATGAAATACGCTATCATTCTGCCGTTCGGAGACCATACTATGGAGCCGACATTAACCCGATCGGAGGGAACGGTAAGAGACTTTACTTCTCCACCATCTGCCGATACAACACAGATCGCAACGTCTTGGAAGTATTCCAGCGTCCCCGGTGAATGTTTTGCGCGAACGAACGCGATGGACTTCCCATCTGGAGACCAGCAGGGTAACAGGCAGAGTATCGGATAAGTTTCATCCGTGAGCTGTGTAGGAGTCCCGCCCTCAACCGGAAGCGTCCAAACGTGCATGGCCTTATCGCCCTCTTTTGCTCCAGCGAAGACAATCTTCTTCCCATCTGGAGATATCCGGTTACCTCCACCCCATCCACCCTTGTAGATCTTAGCTTCCGACTGAATCGGCACGGTGGAAACTTCACCACCTGTGGCCGAAACCGAGGCGAGGGCCAACTTCTGCCAGGCTCCGCCCCCTTCACCGGCAAAATTGGTATGAAATATTTGCTTTCCGTCAGGGGACCAGCGAGGTTGCGTTGGATACCCACCTCGGGTCACGAGCGCGGCTTTTCCTCCTGTTGCAGGGAGAGAGTAAAGTGCAAATTCCTGTGGAGCCGAAGCTATTACGCCAATCTTATCCTCCGGTGTCCAGCCGACTAAGGCACGAAGTTCTTCGACGCCTTCCGGGGGGGCTATTTTCGCCGGCTTGCCGACGGATTTCCC
>JAUWTT010000556.1 GCA_030614585.1 Acidobacteriota bacterium | reverse complement strand
GTACCCGAAGCGGCCGTCATCACAGATCCACCACTGATTCACTTCAGGGTTGTATCGGGGTTTCACACGCATAACGCGCTTTCCACCCGCCTTGTAGGTTCTGGCTGTAGCGTTGTAATGGAGGCTGATGTTACAGCCTCGCGAACAGCCGTTGCAGATCGAGTCTTGAGTATCCAGGTACCAAACCCGGCATTGGAACCGAAACTCCCGTTCGGTCAACGCTCCAACGGGACATATATCGATCACATTGCCTGAGTAGGGGTTATCAAGTGTCTTGTCGTCGTATAAATCGATCACCGAGTCGCTGCCTCGGTTCAACACCCCCAATTCGTTGCTCTTGCTGACTTCTTCCGTAAAGCGAACGCAACGAGTGCAGAGAATGCAGCGCTCCTGATCGAGCATCACATGGGGCCCAATTGGGAAGGCCTTCTTCTTCTTGACTTTGTGTTCTGCGAACCGGCCGTCGTACCTTCCATACTCCATATAGAAGTTCTGGAGGTCACATTCGCCCGACTGATCACAGACCGGGCAGTCGAGTGGATGCTCTGAGAGGAGGAATTCGAGCATTGCCCGACGGGCCGCGCGGACCTTCTCAGAATCAGTGACCACTTTCATTCCGTCTTGCACCCGTGTGTAACAAGAGATCTGCAGGACGGGCATCTTCTCGACTTCAACCAGGCACATGCGGCAGCTGCCCGCCAGCGAGAGTCCGGGATGATAGCAGTAGCGTGGGATGTAGATTCCCAAACGCTTAGCCGCCTCAATTACGGGAATTCCCGCTTCAACTGTTACTTCCTGTCCGTCGATAGTAAGTGTAGGCATCTTCTCTCTAACTAAACGGCTACTGCACCTTTCTTGGCATCCTCGACATACGATCTGCCGTACTTCGCGTAGTAATCAAACTCGTCTCCAAACTTCTCGAGAAAACCACGCAGGGCCATCGAGGCACCCTCGCAAAGGGCACAGATACTGGTTCCACTCATATTCCCACTAAGACTCCGGAGAGTCTCAACGTCGGACGGCGATCCTCTGCCTTCCACAATTCGGTTCAAAATCCGATAAACCCAGGAAGTCCCCTCCCGGCAGGGTGTGCACTGCCCACAGCTTTCGTGGGCGAAGAAGTTTTCAATGTTGTGCAAGGCCTTCACCATGCACACATCTTCGTCCATCACGATCACGGCTCCAGATCCTGCCATCGAGTTGACTTTGGCCAGCGTGTCGAAGTCCATGGGGAGATCGACCTGGTCCGCCGAGAGGACAGCAGCAGATGTTCCGCCAGGTATGATCGCTTTCAGCTCTTTACCCTCCAATATGCCGCCGCCATGTTCGTAAATCAGTTCCCGAAAGGGTGTTCCCGCCGCCAGTTCGTAGACACCAGGTTTGTTCACGCAACCCGAGAGGGCGAAGAGTCGCGTGCCGCCACTTCTCTCGAATCCGAGATCGGCAAACCACTGTCCCCCGTTCTCGATGATCTTGGGGAGATGTGAAAGAGTCTCAACGTTGTTAATGACGGTGGGACAGCCGAAAGCCCCAACCAGAGCAGGGAAGGGAGGTTTCAATCTCGGCCAGCCTTTTTTCCCCTCCAACGATTCGAGCAGCCCTGTCTCTTCCCCACAAATGTAGGCTCCAGCACCCCTGTGGGTGAAGACATCCAGTTGGTAATTGTTTCCAAGGACTTTCTTTCCCAGAATCCCCGCTTCATAGGTCTCGTCAATGGCCTTCTGGAGTCTTTCATAGGGTCGCACGTATTCGCCGCGAATATAGATGTAAGCGGTGTGGATTCCGACTGCGTAACAGCAGATGATAATCCCTTCGATGAGTCGATGCGGATCCCACTCGACAATATAGCGATCCTTGAAAGTCCCTGGCTCTGCCTCGTCACAGTTCACCGCCAGGTAGGTTGGCTTATCCGAGTCCTTGGGGACGAAAGTCCATTTCCTTCCCGTCGGGAAGCCTGCTCCACCGAGGCCTCTGAGGTTCGCCTTGATAACCTCCTGGGTCACTTCATCCGGCTGCATTTCCCGGAAGGCCTTCCGAGCAGCTTCGTAGCCCCCGTGTTTGAGCCGCCACTGCAAATCGCGCGCCTGTTCGTTCCCGAAGAACTCTGAGAGTAATTTGACGATGGGCATTTTGGTCCAGCTAACCTCTCAAGTACGTTCCTTCACAATTTTGTCAATCTTCTCGCGAGTCAGGCAACCCTCGAAGTAATCGTCAACTTGCAGCATAGGTGCAAGCTCGCAAGCGCCTAAGCAGTCGGGCACTGTTTCCCAACTGAACTTTCCGTCCTCGGTCATTTCCCCTTCGTCTACTCCGAGTTTCTCCAGCAAATACTCCCGGACCTCACCGGAACCTCGGAGCCAGCAGGAAAGACTTCCACAGACTTTGATGTGGTGCTTCCCCTTGGCTGTCTGCGTGAAGAGTGAATAGAAACTGAGCACCTCACGGACATCAACGATCGGAACGTCAAGGAGCCCGGCAATGTATTCTTCCGCCTCAGGTGGAATGAAACCATGCTGAGCCTGGGCCATGTGCAGCGCAGGAAGCATGGCGGCGCGCTTCGTGGGGTAACGCTTCAGGATCTCCTGAAATTTTTTCTGGTTTTCCCGCGTGAATTCGAACGAAGAGCTCATCTGTCGAGTTCCCCCGCAATCATGTTGACAGATCCGAAAGTTGCAATGATATCCGCGATTTGTTCGCCCTTGATGATCTCGTGTAACCCGGACATGATGGTGAAACAGGGTGGCCGACACCTGACTCGCCAGGGTCGGTCAGTTCCATCGCTCACGACGTAGAAACCGAGTTCACCATTAGCGGCCTCGACAAAGGAGTAAAACTCACCTTTGGGCGGACGAATCCCGTGACCCTCCATAATGATCTTGAAATGGTTCATGAGGCCTTCGATGCTGGAGTACACCTTCTCCTTGGCGGGCAGAACGGCTTCAGGGTCATCGACGTAAACAAGGTCATGATGCCGCCTCTCAGAACCTCCGAGAGTTGGCTCGATGAGGACTTCGTTGTTGAGCAGGCCTTCGGTCTTTCCGAACTTTCCCAAGTCGGCCATTAAGTCAGGGCTGATCATCTTACCCTCGGCATCAACGTTGGTCGGGCCTCCGGGCAGGGTGTCCAAAGCTTGTTCAACAATGCGAATGGACTGTCGCATTTCCTCCATCCGAACCAGGTATCGATCGTAATTGTCGCCGCGCTCACCTATCGGGACGTCGAACTCAAACCGTTCGTAGACGTGGTACGGAAAGGCCTTGCGGACATCATAATCGACTCCGCACGAGCGAAGAAACGGACCTGTCATGCCGTAGGAGATCGCGAGATCGGGGTCCACGATTCCAATATCCCGGAGCCGATCGTAGAAGATGCGGTTTCTCCTGAGCAGTGTAT
>JAUWTT010000479.1 GCA_030614585.1 Acidobacteriota bacterium | reverse complement strand
GGCTATTACCTCGCAAGAACCCCCACGAGCGATAGGTTCTCCCTCTTGTCTTTCGGACTCCTGCTGGGCGGAATCATGGGTAACCTGGTGGACAGGATGATGCACGGCTATGTAGTTGACTTTCTGACCCTTCATTGGAAGGACCAGTTCGCCTGGCCTACTTTCAACGTCGCGGACGCCGCAATCACGACCGGAGTCTTCATTATCCTGGCCCGCACCCTCCTATCATCTTCCGAAGAGACCCAAAAGGGAGCCGCGGCTTTGCTTCTGCTTCCCTTTTCCATCTTCATGTCAGGGGCGCAAAACGCAAGCGAAATCGTAGAGAAGCTTCAAGCAAAGTATGAAGATGTGAACAGCTTCAGGGCCCGATTTGAACAGACGCTGTCAAGTCGGGGAATCCGACAGAGCGAAAGTGGCATCGTGATGATGAAACGGCCCGGCAAAATGTATTGGGAGTATCACAATCCAACCGAGAAATACTTTGTGGCCGATGGCAAGAAAGCCTATTTCTATGTCCCCCAGTACGAGCAGGTGATGGTGTCGGAACTCGATCTTGAGAATGCTGATTCACCCCTTCTCTTTCTTTTGGGGAAGGGTGATTTCGAGCACGACTTCGAAATAGAAATTGAAGAGGACAACACAACGACGGATCAGCTCTCAGGAATCGTGCTCCGCCTGGTCCCGCGTGAGCCACATCCGGAATTCAGTCAGTTGTTACTGGAGATTGATCCTGTCAGCTTCATGATTCGGAAACTGACCGTAATCGAGCCCATCGGACAGCAGAATGAGTACCTGCTAAAAGATATTCAAGAAAACGTTAAGATACCTGATCGCCAGTTCAGGCTGAAGATTCCTTCCAATGTTGAAGTGATTGAGCAGTGAGGAGAGAGGATTGAAGAACACTCGAGCTTATATATCCGCCATAGGTATGTACGTGCCGGAGAAGCGGGTCACCAATGACGATATGGCTCATCTTATAGACACGTCGGACGAATGGATTCGTGAACGGACAGGCATCTGCGAAAGAAGAGTGGTAGCCGACGGGGAATGCAACAGTGACCTGTCGGTGAAGGCGATTGAGAATTGTCTTTCCAACTCCGGCGTAAAAGCTGAAGAAATAGACCTGCTGATAGTTCCAACGGTGACTCCTGACATGGTCTTTCCGTCAACCGCTTGTCTGGTCCAGGAGAAGCTTGGGGCGAAGAACGCGTGGGGATTTGATCTCTCGGGAGCCTGTTCCGGTTTTCTTTATGGGTTGGCCACAGGAGCCCAGTTTATTCAGACCGGTACCTATAAAAAAGTTGTCGTCGTCGGCACTGATGTGATGACCAGTATCATTGATCCCCAGGACAGGACAACGTGCGTGCTTTTTGGCGATGGGGCCGGGGCGGTGCTACTGGAACCCACGGAGGATGAAGGTATCGGGTTCCTTGATTTCCTCTTGAGAGCGGATGGATCCGGAGGCAAATTCCTCCACATGCCCGCCGGGGGGAGCAAGATCCCCGCCAGTCACGAGACTGTTGATAAGAGAATGCACTATGTGCACCAGGATGGCAGGACTGTCTTCAAGTTCGCTGTGAAATACATGACTGAGGTGACCTCGGAGATTCTGCAGCGCAATGGCCGAGTTTCTGCCGACTTGACTCTTTTTGTTCCCCATCAAGCCAATCTGAGAATCATTAAGTCGACGGCGAACCGCCTCAGACTTCGGGAAGATCAGCTCGCAGTCAACATCGAGCGGTACGCAAACACCACCGCCGCGACGATCCCTATCAGCCTCTGTGAGGCCTTCAGGAAAGGGCGTTTGAAGAAAGGTGACCTGGTCGCATTGGCGAGCTTTGGTGCAGGCTTCACTTGGGGCAGCGTGCTACTCCGCTGGGGAATCTGACAGGGTGGTCCTGAGTCTTGAGTCTTGCGGCATCCGGCATCTGGCATCTGGCATCTGGCATCTGGCAATGATTGTAGCGTTCCTGCTCACGGCCCTGCCAATTGAATTCAGGAAAGGGATCGAGCACTGGGGAGAAGCCAGCGAGGTAATCAGGCAATTAAGAGACGCTAGCAGAAGACCCGTCAGATGAACAGATCCTCTTCCGGATACTTTTCGTCGGCATCACCCTTCTTTTTGCCGGCGAAAAGGTAGTCGAAACCGGTTCTCAGACCTTTGATCAAGGATGAGATTTCAACAACAGGCCGAAGGATGTCTTCCTGGATGATACTGGTCGTTTCCTCGAATTTCTCAACCGTGTCGTTTACGACCTCTTCCACCTTGACTGCCTGCTCCGAGCCGACCTCAACCAGCCTCTCAACGAGCTGGTCAACCTGCCTGGCTCGGGCCTCAAACATCGTGTTAATCTCCTCGGCGTTCTCACCAATGTTCTTAAAGATCTGCTCCAGGCTACTCAGACCTTCATCAAACGACTGCAGTCGAGAGAGAATCTCGCGCGTCTCCTGCTCCAAGTCTTTGGTAACGGCGGACGTTTTCTCGAGAAAACCCTGGGCCGTGCGAGTGGTTTTCCAAATGAAAAGGCCCTGCAACACTAAGGAAAGTGCAATCACCCCTACGAGAATGATGAGTAAGGCGTCAGCGGTCAATTCCTATCCTTCGGGTCAGTAAGCGACCGACTAGGTCGTCTCTTCTTCTGCCGGTTCCTCGAGCTTGGACTTTTCTTCCTGGTAAGCTTTCTTACCAGCCTCGATGGCCGATTCGATTTGCTCCTTCTGACGGCCTACGGTCTCCCGCCCTTTCTCGATAGCATCTGTGATCTTATGAGAAATGTCCTCTTTTCGCTCGGTCACATATTCGCGGCCGGAGCGCATTCTGCTGCCGAATTCGTCGCTCCCGGTTCGACACTTGGTCTCAAGGTATCTGCGTGTTTCCTCGCCTGACTTCGGGGCGAACAGAAGAGCCACAGAAGCACCTACAAACCCGCCTATGAGAAAATACAAGAACTTATCGCCACTATTTGCCATGCTTTTCCTTCCTCCCTTTTGCGCTAAGGAGTCATTGGAAACTTAATCACACAACTTCGGTGAAAGGTTATCATAAGTCGATGGAGAAGAATACACCGTTACCAAGACGCAAGGTACCTGTAGCACTCACTATTGCGGGCTCTGACAGCGGCGGCGGTGCTGGGATTCAGGCTGATCTACGCACATTCTCAGCTTTCCAGGTTCATGGCCTAAGCGCAATTACTTCTGTCACCGCCCAGGACACGTCAACCGTCCATGATTCAGAGGACGTTTCCCCTTCACTCGTGGGCCATCAGATTCAAGCTGTTCTGACCGATATCGGAGCCGATGCCGTTAAGACCGGAATGCTCTCTTCTTCCGAGATCATTATCACGATCGTACAGAAACTTCTGCAATTTGGCGTGAAACGATTGGTTGTAGACCCGGTGATGGCTTCGACTGGAGGAGACTCTCTCATCAAGAGCACAGCTGTCGAAACGCTGAAACATGAACTATTCCCTCTTGCCCTCGTAATCACTCCCAATCTTCATGAAGCGGAAATTCTGGTCGGCAGAAAGCTGACTGACGAAGCAGACATCGAAAGAGCGGCTGCTGAATTGCACGGTCTTGGCAGTTCCTCTGTCATCATCAAAGGAGGGCATGTGCAGGATCCAGGCAAATCCTCTGATCTCTTCTTCGATGGTGACCAGATGCGCCGATTCGAGTCTCCTCGCTTAGCCTCCCCCAACACGCACGGCAGTGGATGCACTTTCGGTGCGGCGATCACTGCCTGTCTTGCTCGAGGCTTCAACCTTGAAGAGTCTATCCTGGAGGCTAAGCACTTCGTGACCGAGGCCATCAAGCACTCATACCCACTTGGGCATGGGAATGGACCTCTCAATCACCTCTACCGTTTTTGGGAAGATCTGGACTAAGCCTCCTCGATCGACCATTCGGAGGCGGTGCTTCACCTTTGGATTAACCACGAAATCACAAAGCACGAATTCCTCGTGTGCTTTTGTCCGGGTAGGCCCAAGT
>JAUWTT010000567.1 GCA_030614585.1 Acidobacteriota bacterium | reverse complement strand
AGGAAAGCGTCAGCTAGGGGCTGCCGCACTCCAGGTAAAGAGTCTTGATGCTCTGGGTCGACTCGAGTCAGACGATAATATGCGGAACCGACGGAATCGCCTGAAACAAACAGGAAATCATCTGCGACGTAGCCAGACGAAAGATAGTGGAGCAGGGCCTTACGGATTGTTGCCCGCCAGGCTTCAGCCAGACTTTTGTCCAGCAAACGAAGCTGGTCGAAGTCGGTCGGGATTTCGACGAGCAGATGCATGCTCGAGTGGTTCAACTCCAGTTCAACCGGGGCTGTGAACGCGGAGGCATCGCCATCGCACGCCCGGGTCTTAATGGCAAAATCCCACTCCTCACGGACTTTGACAGGACCTTTGAACTGAATGCGCCGACCAACTCTTTCGGAATCGATATGCCAGTCCGCCCAAAGCCGGTCCGACGTCTGTCCCAGGCTGAGCACGTTGTTCATTTCTCCGTAATGATCCTGGAAATAATGTCGCGTGACCGCACCGAGTTTATGGAGGTTGAAATAGGCATTAGTCGCCCTGAGGGGATCGTAAGTCCAGCCTATGCGAACGATGCCTTCGCTCAAGGCGTAGTCTCTCTGGTGACGTTTGAGTTCAACACCGAGTCCCTGGGCCCGGTATTTCGGGACGACGCCGAGAAGTTGGCTGTGCAAGTAGAGTTGACGCGTTTGAGGGAGTCGGCCCAGCCAGGCGAGCGCGAAACCGGCCGGTTCGTTGCCGACCGAGGCCATTGAAACAATTCCGCCGCTCGAAGCGAGGGCCAGAAGGGCCCGGGCAGGGTAAGGGTAGTCGGTACCGTGAGAGCCGTAACCCCAGATCTGCTTCTGGAGCTCGACTACCAGGTGCATCTCCTCGATTGAGTTGAGTTTCTTCACTTCAACAGCGCCTTGATCGTCCAGAGGTTCGTCAAACATCTTGCTGAAATTCTGCGGGTAATCGTATGTTGACTGCAAGCATCGGGCTTTGCTAGAGGCTCGGCTCCTTGATTTCGTCGCACTGCGAATGAAGAATAGAGGCATGGATCTAGCCGAACGAATGTCGCGTCTGGGAACCGAAACAGCGTTTGAAGTCCTGGCTGCTGCCAAAGCTCGCGAGGCAACGGGACACCGGGTAATCCACCTCGAAATCGGTGAGCCGGATTTCGACACACCCGAAAATATCGTTGATGCCGCAGTTCGAGCTCTGCAGGGAGGATGGCACCACTACACGCCGGCAGTAGGTGTTCTCGAGTTGCGTGAAGCGGTTGCCGCTGAAGTGGCGCGGACCAGAGGGATTTCAGTCCATCCCGACGAAGTTGTGATCACGCCCGGAGGTAAACCGATTATCTTCTTCTCCCTTCTGAGTCTGGCCGGTCCAGGAGATGAGGTGATCTATCCGAATCCTGGCTTCCCGATTTACGAGTCAATGATCGAATTCGTCGGGGCCAGACCGGTGCCCGTCGCTCTCAAAGAGGAGCTTGATTTTCGACTCGATGTGACTGAACTTATCGAGAAGATTTCGGACAACACCCGCCTGATCATCTTGAATTCTCCTAATAACCCCACCGGATCAGTTCTGACCCGACAGGATATCGAGAAGCTGGCAGACGCGACGCGCGATCTCAACCTCTTCATTCTCTCCGACGAAATCTACAGCAGAATCCTGTACGAGGGTGAGCACATCAGCATCGCTTCGTTTCCCGGCATGAAGGACAAGACAATCATCCTTGACGGGTTCTCGAAGACTTATGCAATGACCGGATGGCGATTGGGCTACGGGGTGATGACCGCTTCCCTGGCTCAGCAGTTGGGTAAGTTGATGATCAACTCGAATTCCTGCACAGCTGCCTTCACCCAGATGGCTGGAATCGAAGCTCTGAGAGGTGATCAGATTTCCTCCGAGGAGATGGTGAATGTCTTTCGCCGCAGACGGGACAGAGTAGTTGAGCTGCTGAACGAAATCGACGGGGTGACGTGTCGTACTCCCAAAGGTGCTTTTTATGCGTTCCCAAACGTCAAAGCGTTTGGTAGGACGGCGCTTGAACTTCAGCGACAACTGCTCGAGACCGCCGACGTGGCAGTGCTCTCGGGAACGGCATTCGGGCACTATGGAGAGGGCTATCTCAGGCTGTCTTACGCTAATTCCCTTGAACAGTTGGAGGAGGGAATTGAGCGTATTGCTGAGTTATTCAGCAGGCTTGTTGGTCCCTGACGCCGGAAGAGCCTGTTGCCCAAACGAACGCCTCTCCTGGACATCAACGGAGAAAGTTAGAAGATGAATACTTTTCGAATATTCTCGACCTGCAACATCGGAGAAGAAGCCTTGGAGCGGTTGACGAAACGGGGATACGAACTGGAAGTATACAACGCTATCGATCCACCTCCGAAAGAGCTTATACTGGAAAAGGTTCGTTCCGGCATCGATGGGTTGATCACCACGCTTCGAGACCCAATTGACGAAGAGGTCTTTAACGCCGGAATCGGTACACTGAAGGTCCTCGCCCAGGATGCTGTCGGTTTTGACAACATTGACCGGGAAGCTGCCAATCGGTGCAAGATCCCCTTCACAAACACCGCTGAGGTGCTCACGGATGCAACAGCCGAATTCGCACTCTTTATGCTCGGATGTGTCTCGAGAAAACTCTATTCTTCCGAGTTAATGGTAAGGAATCGCGTCTGGACAACATGGCACCCTTTTTCTCCGATCCTGGGAGACGAAGTGACAGGAAAAACAGTGGGTGTGATTGGGACTGGAAGGATCGGCAAGGCCTTTGTGGTAAAGTGCCTGGGACTGGAGGTCGACCTGCTTTGCGCTGACCCGTTTCCTGATAAAGCCTTCGTCAAAGATTTTCAGAAACTACTCGACCTGCGATTCGACCTGGGACTTTCAAAGAAGGGAAACACGATCCGGTACGCCACAATTGAGAATCTCCTGGGCTCGTCCGACTACGTGAGCCTCCACGTTCCACTCAGTGATGAAACCTACCACTTGATCAACGAGAACGCTCTGCACAAGATGAAGAAGACCGCCTACCTGATCAACTCTTCGAGAGGCCCGGTTGTTGATGAGAACGAGCTGTATGCGGCAGTAAAGCGGGGACAGATTGCAGGGGCAGCGCTTGATGTATTTGAAACCGAACCGCTGCCTGATGACTCGCCTCTCCGAGATTCGGAGATCGTTGAGCGAGTTCGACTCTTTCACCATTTCGCCAGTGGCACCAACGAAACGAGGCTTTCTCCTGATCCTGAGATTGGAATGGCGGGTCGCTGCGTACAGGGTTTGATTGACGTATTGGAAGGCAATTACGGAGGAAACCCGAAAGACATGCCTTT
>JAUWTT010000145.1 GCA_030614585.1 Acidobacteriota bacterium | reverse complement strand
GGGGGGACCAATCGCGCATTTCTTCCCGGCCCTGGCATTTCACACAGAGAAGAGCCCAGGGGACCGCTGACAGCCGCTTTTGCTCAATAGGCTTTCCGCACTCCGAACAGCGGCCGTATGTACCCAGCTTAATCCTTTCCAGAGCCTCCTCGATCAGCCTTAGATTCAAGAAGAGAAAAGAGCTTTCACCCTGTAAGTAGTTGTTTGTGAAGCACTCCAGGATTCGGTCGCCTGAGTCCCGGACCGGCCGGCCGGCTGAATCGCAGATATCATTCCTGTTCCTCTGGATCTTTCGAGCCAGCTGCGACTTTTCATCAAGGAGCCTCTCTGTCAAGATTCTCAGTTGTTCTTTGGTCATGGTAAGCCTCCCTTTCAATCACTAGCCGGGAAACGGTTGAAGCTAATCCCAGCACCCGAATTGTCGAATCGATCCAGCACAAAAGCGTGCTTGCTACAAATCCTCATGTTCGTCTCACTGAGGCAAGTATTAGCGCAAGGCGACTTCTAGGTCCAATAGATAATTAAGAGAGATCCCATCATAAAAACCTATATATTCATTAGCCTTTCCTGCTTGAGTGATCAGCAAACCGCATGCCAGAAGGTACATTTGATCATACCTTGCGTAACTCCTTTGTTTGGAATGGTTTTCAAATCTACAGGCAGAATTGGCGGGCGGGTTGAGTCCTGCAGAACGCAATCCCTGGCACGTTGAGTCTTGCAGAACGCAATTCACTCCCTGTCACTCCGAGTTCTTGGAGCCGCATGCTGGGCGCCGATCGGCCCAGTTGATGCAGTGCCGAGGCAGTGCAAAAAAGCGGGTGCCTTTTTGCGGGCATCTTGCGAAATGCAAGATCATTGTCCAGCGACGGATTCCTCTACTATGCCAACCACTTGTTAATAGACGAGTTATTGAACTCAGTCCGGCAACGGTATTCTGGCATGGAGTTTGCTAAGACGTAAGGTGTGAGGAATTGTTCGACATTTATTACAGGCTGGAATCTCAACGCGCCGGCACGAAATGACCATCCGTCTCGAGGTCCGGAGGGAACCAGTTCCCCGTAGCTGTAACGGACCAGTCTGACAAGCTCATCAGAAGCCGCAGGAGTACAGGTATGTCACAAGAAGATTCCAATTCGGGCCTGGGCGTGGAAAGCACCAACAGACTGTCTCACACGACCGTCACTCAGGACGATTTGAGCCTCGCTTTTCGCACCAGGGAAAGGCCAACGCATATGACGGCCCCTAACCTGGACCGCACACACATCTGGGCGATTGTACTGGCAGGAGGAGAGGGAGAGAGACTCAGACCGCTGACAGAAAACTGGTTGGGCTGTCACTGTCCCAAGCAGTACTGTACATTTGTCGGGAACCGCTCCATGCTCCAGCACACGCTGGATCGTGCCTGCCAGGTTGTTGATCCGGATCGTGTTCTGACGGTCATAAGCTGTGACCATATCAAGTGGTTTCAGGCCTCCATCAGCTCAAAACTCGCGGGGCGAGTGCTAATGCAGCCCTCCAACCTGGATACAGGGCCGGGCATCTTCTTCCCCGCCGCCTGCATCCTGGCGGCAGACCCCTCTGCAACAGTCCTGATTTTTCCCTCAGACCACTTCGTCTTTCCGGAACAGCGGTTCCTGACTCAAATCCATCGGCTTGCCGAAATGGCTGAGGCCTTTCAGGATCGGATCGTACTTCTCGGTGTCAAGCCAAACCGAGCAGAAGCAGATTACGGTTGGATCGAACCCGGACCGATTCACAATCCCGGTGGACTGAAAGCCGAAACCGATGGGAACCTGGCAAAAACGGTGATCGACTTCAAAGAGAAGCCACCCCCTCAGGACGCTGAGAACTACCGTCGGAAAGGCTACCTTTGGAACACGATGATCATGGCGGTAAAGATCCAGACTTTATGGAAGCTGGGCCAACAGTTCCTACCCGCGGTGGTCAGTAGCTTTGAGCCATTTGCGGAGACGTTAAGAAACAACCTGCGTTACGATCCCAATTTCGATCTGATGAAGACAGACCCGGTCCACACCTATGAGTCTTTAAAACCGGAGAACTTCTCGAGGGGAGTGCTCCAGCGCGCACCGGAACACACGCTAGTCACATCAATGGAAGATGTGCTGTGGGACGACTGGGGCCGTCCAGATCGAATTGTGGAAAGCCTGGCGCGGATTGGCCACATACCGGCTTTCCTTGGGAGATTACACGGAAAGGATTTGAGAGGTGTACAGCACTAAGCAATTGCCATCGCTTGGACTTAGATGGGCCGTCACTGAAGACTCAGATCAGCCGATCCTCTTCATTGAACTGACCCGACCCCCAGAATGTGAGGTGCGTATTCCGGAAAGCCACCAGCCGGATGGAAAAGGAAGGCTGCTGGCCACATTCCTGGGACGAGATGCTTTGGAGAGAGCCTTTGACTGGGTGGATACTGTCGAGTTACCGCGGCTTATCCGGCTTCAGCATTCAGAACAGCGTGTTGGTCCTATTGAGAAAGTAGACCGCAAGGAAAGTCTCACGCAGAGTAATCATGAAGTCATCACGGCCCTTGCTGGGTAAGCGCATAGGCATCCTGGGGAAAGGCGGATCTGGAAAAAGCACAGTGACAGTGCTTTTAGCAGAAGCCTTGTGTGGAATGGAATATGAGATCTGCGTGCTGGATGCAGACTCCACAAATATGGGGCTCCACGGCGCCTTTGGACTTCAAAAGACGCCGGCATCGTTGATTGATTTTTTCGGCGGCTGTGTTTTCTATGGCGGCTCAGTTTCTTGTCCGGTCGATGACCCAACCCATTTGCCGGAAGCAGAAATCTCATTGGACGAGTTGCCGCCGGCGTATTTCGCTCAGAGCCGGGAAGGACTCTACCTGCTGACTGCAGGGAAGCTTGGTAAACGTGGTCCGGGCGCTGGATGTGACGGGCCGATAGCCAAAATCGCCAGAGATCTGAGACTCTCGATTGGCAGAAAGAGACCTGTTACGTTGATCGACTTCAAGGCGGGTCTCGAGGACTCCGCGAGAGGGGTCCTCACTAGCTTGGATTGGGCCGTGGTGGTCGTGGATCCTAGCTCCACCTCCATACAGGTTGCAGTGGACCTGAAAGAAACATTCGAGGTGATCAGACGAGGAGAGCTACCCGCGACTGCCCATTTGGGGAGCAGTTCGCTGATCGAACTGGCGAATCAAATCTATCAAAACGCCAGAATAAAGAACATGTTAGTGGTCCTTAACAAAATTAGGAGCCAGAAAACGGCGGACTTAGTAACTGAGCGACTGGAACAGTTTGGGATCACTCCGATTGGGGTGATTTACGAAGATCCCAAGATTTCTTCGGCCTGGCTCGAGGGCACGAAAATCGAGAACTCGAATACCCACATCAGCGACGTAACAAGGGCACTTGAAAACGAGGGAAGGAAGGACTGGAGGAACCGTCAGGTTGTGTTAACAGAGGAGGTGTGGCGATGAATAACCCTGTACCCCAAAATATCCTGTGTCCAGTAGATCTCACTCCCAACTCGTCGGAGGTCCTGGATTGGGCAGGTTGTCTTGCAGAGGCGTTTAACGCTCACGTGACGCTCCTTCACTCAGGTTTCTGCGAAATCCCAGCTCTTGCAGAAGAATCGATGATTCCGCTCTATGATGAGTTGATAACCAAGCAAAAAGATAACGTCCAAAGCCAGTTAGTGCGGATGGGGAACGAGATCCTTGGTGAAAGAGTCTCCTGGGGTGCAGTCTTCATCGATGGGCACCCGGCGGAGTCAATCCTGGAATGGGTGGAAAATCACCGAATAGATCTCGTTGTCATGGGAAGCCACAGGCGTAGAGCCGTTGCGCGATTCCTGATGGGATCCGTTTCGGAGAATGTGACCCAGCACGTTTCCTGTCCAACGCTGGTGGTTCGAAGCAAACCAGGCGCCCCACCCAAGCTGGAGCGCATACTTTGTCCAGTCAGTACGGCCTATTTGACCCAAGAGTGCGTGGACCTGGCGTTTTTTCTAGCCTCTTCGTTTAAGGGACAGCTATATGTTCTCAATGTTGTTGACGAAATCACGGAATCGGGAGGAACCTCCCGGGAACTGTCAAACTGGTTACCCGAAGACGTACGAGCCCAGAGTCAAATCTTCGAGATCGTCAAGAAAGGAAACACTGCAGAAAGGATCATTCACTGGGCTCGGGACCACGGAGTGGACTTGGTTGTCCTCGGAGCGAAGCATCGACCGTTTCTTGAGTTCACGATACTGGATTCGACGGCCGTCCGTCTGATGCGCCACAGCCCCTGTTCGGTCCTACTCCTGCCCCAAATCTTGCGAAATTCTGAAAATGGGATAGATATCTCTGCGTTGGACTTAGACCGGGATGTAGGCCCCTTTTCTCACGACGTTGCTTAGCAGGGGAATTTGCCACCAAAGCACCAAGGGCACAAGGAACTCTTGGTGCTGGTTTGAATTACAGGGCTTCCGAGGCAATAGTTGCGTCTTGCATTAGTCACTCTTACGGTGACTGGCAGACTTGGGCAATTCGATGTTCAGAGATTTCGCTTTTCGATAAAGGGTGCTTGGGTTGATTCCCAGTTCTTTCGCGGCAGCCGCGCGGTTTCCGTCATGACGCCGCACCGCATCCACGATAAGAATCGCTTCCCAGTCTTTCAGCGTTGTGTGTCGCCGCTCGCGCTGAGGGAGGGCATCAGCTCTGGCGAAGAGTCCGATTGGCAGGTGTTTGGGTTCGATAAACCAGCTGTGGCACAGGACGAACGCATGTTCAATGATGTTCTCAAGTTCCCGAACATTGCCCGGGTAATCGTGACTCATGAGAATCGCCATGGTGTCTTCCGCTGCCCCGGTGATCGTTTTATTCCGCTTGCGATTAAACTTCGAGATGAAATGCTCGACAAGAAGAGGAATATCTTCGCGCCGTTGGTTCAGGGGCGGTAGTGTGAGGGAGAAGACGTTGACCCGGTAAAAGAGATCTCGCCTGAATAAGCCCTTCTTAACCAGTTCTTCCAGGTTCTGGTTTGTTGCCGCAATCACGCGTACATCCACTTTAAGAGGTCGAACGGATCCCAGCGGCTCGACTACTCTCTCCTGCAGCACCCTCAAGAGTCGCGCCTGCATCGCCGGCGAAACGTCTCCGATTTCATCCAGAAAGATCGTTCCCCCTTCTGCCAAAACAAACTTGCCTGGTTTGTCTCGACGAGCGTCGGTAAAGGCCCCTGCCTTGTACCCGAACAACTCGGATTCCAGCAACGTATCCGGTAACGCTCCGCAGTTGACCGCCACAAAACTGCGCTTATGCCTGGACGAAAGATCATGGATGGCACGGGCAAAAAGCTCTTTTCCTGTTCCGCTATCGCCCTCAACCAGAATAGTGGTGTCACTCTGTGCAACGTCTGGCACAACATCGAAAAGCCTGCGCATCGGTGAACTTCTCCCGATGATGTCAGCGAATGAGTACTTTTCTTCGAGTTCCTTCCGGAGTTCCTCCACGAGACTCATATCCCTGAACGATTCCACACCGCCTATGATCTCTCCATCCTTGTCTTTGAGAATGGCGGTGGAAATGCTTACGGGAACCCGCCGCCCATCAGAGTCAACAATAAAAATGTGCCTTGCGACAACAGGACGCCCGGTCCGCATCGTTTCGCGTAAAACGCATCCGTCTTCACAGATACTGGCTCGAAAAACCTCACAACACGGATGTCCTATCGCCTTCTCGATAGGGACGCCTGTGATTTCAGACGCCGCCCGATTAAAAGTGGCAATGCACCACTCGCTGTTGACTGTGAACACCCCTTCCATAATCGAGTCGAGGATGACTTCGTGAGTGTGTTTGTCTCTAAACTCTGGCATTGTTCAACACCTGGTGCGCGGTCAAAGGACACCTTACGCGACTTCTCTGATCTCCGAAAGTGAGACAGCGATCTCTGTTCTCTGGAACCAAAAATGCTACTTGCGTAAGGGTGGTTCGTAGAAATCGAAATCGAACAGATCCAATTCTTCCTTTCGAACCTACATGGGTAGGATACAACACCTCCGCAACAAGGACTATCGATGACCGGCTTTCATGCACTCTACCGGACGAGGTGTACTTTGGAAGGAGAGATTCGACCCAAACCAGAAGGAGGAGACTGAAGAGAAAAACGCTTGCCCGTTGGCGGGCATTGAATGCACAATTAGCCAGGTCAGCGATGACACCAGGTTCTCTTAAATCGAAGGCCCGAGTGTCTCATCCGTGCTGAAGACCTGCACTGGTGGGGAATGTGACATCTCACTGAATCAAATAGTCTAGGCCAATAACCGATGAAGGAAACAGAGGCGAAGGATGGAATGGCAAATGTGGTTTACTATCGGGAGTGTAGTATTGATGTTTGTCTTGCTTGCAAGAACGCGCATTGGTCCGGAATGGATATGTCTGGGGATTTTGACCCTACTATTGACGGTAGGCGTTCTTGAGCCTGCAGAAGCCGTTGTCGGAGCGTCCAACAAGGGGATGCTCACAGTGGCAATCCTGTTTATTGTAGCTGGTGCAATTCAAGAGACCGGTGCAATTAGAACAATCACTCCCTTCCTCTCAAATCGGACGAAATCAGTGCCGGCCGCGCAGCTTCGCCTGATGCTGCCGGTCTCGGTATTGAGCGCTTTTCTGAACAACACTCCAGTCGTGGCGATTTTCATCCCGGCAGTAACGGCCTGGGCAAAAAAAATCAAGGTTCCAGTATCCAAGTTAATGATCCCCCTAAGTTATGCAGCTATTCTTGGCGGGACATGCACCGTCATAGGCACCAGTACAAACTTGGTTGTGAGTGGGATTTACGAGAAAACGACCGGCATCAGTGTCCCCTTTTTTGAAATCGGCAAAGCGGGAGTACCCTCCGCAATAATCATGTACATAGTCATTCTCACCCTGAGCCGATGGCTTCTTCCCGACCGTTCATCTGCACTTGAACAGATGGGTAGTCCAAAAGAGTACACGACCGAGATGATAGTAAGTCCACAGAGCAATCTTATCGGCAAAACAATAGCGCAAGCCGGATTGACAGAAGAAAATGAGATAAACCTCATAGAGATTATCCGCGCTGGAGAAGCTATTCCGGCGATTGACTCATCAATAACGCTAAAGGAAGACGATCGTCTGGTTTTCGCCGGCGGCATTGACTTAGTTTCCGAACTGCACAAGATCAAAGGCTTAACACCGGTGATGGACAGACTGTTTGAAATCGACACTCCACGTCCGGATCGTTGCCTGGTGGAAGCGGTGGTTTCCAAATCGAATCGACTCATTGGTCGCAGTATCGTCGGGGGGCATTTCCGCCAGATTTATGACGCGGTAGTTGTTGCGGTATCAAGAGGCGGCAGCCAGATCAAAGGAACAATAGGGAACATCGTTTTGCGGGAGGGTGACACACTACTCCTTGAAACACACCCTTCTTTCTATAGGCGCAACAGAAGATCGCGGGATTTCCACCTTATCTGCCAGCTAGAGGATTCTTCAGCCCCTCGTCACAACAAGGCGGTTCTTTCTATCGTTGTGCTTTTGTGCATGGTGTTTCTAGCCTCATTCACAGGAACGGGAATGTTTAAGGCCGCGGCTATTGCCGCTGCCGTATTGCTGATCACTCGTTGCATCACCCCTTCGCAGGCAATGCGGAGCGTTGACATGCAGGTTTTGCTGGTCATCATTGCCGCTTTCGGCATCGGAAATGCGATGGAGAAAACAGGCGCGGCCGAGTTCATTGCCAGCCAAATGGTCGGTTTGGTGAAGGGCAACCCATGGCTGGTTCTGTCTATGCTCTATATTACAACTTCATTACTTACCGAGACGGTAACCAACAATGCGGCGGCATTGATTCTATTCCCGATCTCGATGTCAATGGCCGGTCAGATGGGGGTCAGTCAAACCCCGTTTGTATTTGCGATAATGATGGGAGCCTCTGCAAGTTTCGCTACTCCCATCGGTTATCAGTGCAACATGATGGTGTACGGACCGGGAGGTTACAGGTTCAGCGACTTCCTGAAGATCGGCGTGCCGATGAATCTAATTATGTGGATTTTAGCAAGCGCTCTGATCCCAACGATATGGCCGTTCAAGTGAGCAAAAGTTCCCGCACACTTTAGCGGAAGGAGACGGGTGATTTCCCGGGGGCAAGATTAGCAAGCTGGAAGAACGGATAGGAAGGAAAAGCACAACCCGGACCAATGGAAACAACACGACCCAAGCTGTATCTGACCGAGGGGTAATCCACGAAGTGGAAACGAAGTCAGAAGAAGGCATAAGAAATGGCAAAAGCAAGAAGCGGCGCCGGCACAAACGAAGATGCGAGACGAGAAGCCGATTACAGGAGGCTGTTTCGCAGATTCATTTTCCTGGCGGTAGTCAGTTCGATTATTCCACTTCTGCTCATCGGATGGATTATCAATTATTACTATTCGGACTTTGCAGGAAATCGCACGAGCGATTCATTCCAAACGCAGCTTGAGCAGCATCGGAAGCTCGTCGAGATGTTCTTGCAGGAGCAGGTTTCCAAGTT
>JAUWTT010000126.1 GCA_030614585.1 Acidobacteriota bacterium | reverse complement strand
CATTTCCGGTCTGGACCCGGATCAAGCGGCTCGTAAGGTCAAAGAGGCTGTCGAGGAACGCGACGGAAAGGTAAGGCAACAGGCGCGATCTAACCGGGACAATTCATGGACTCACCACCAAGACACCAGGAACACCAAGAAGAAAGGGGTTACCTTAACCAGACCCCCGCAGGTCGATTAGCAGTCAAGACTTGCTGGTGTCCCCAAGGGATTCATAACCAGCACTCTTGATTCCTTGGTGTTCCTGGTGTCTTGGTGGTTCGAATTATCCGGCCCCAGTGAAAGTCTTCTCAGACCAGTTCCTCGACGGCTTTGTAAAGGCGTTTGTTGAAAGCCTCTACACTCTCTCCTGTTTCCGGACGGATTGGCTTCCCGAAACGTACTTTGATTGGGCGAAGGCGGAATTCACCTGAACCCCGGCGCCAGACCTCATATGATCCCTGGATGCCCACCGGCACAACGGGAACGTTCAGTTCGGTTGACAGTATTGCGGGACCTTTTCTGAATGTTTTGAGGCTGCCGTCGATAGACCGCTCGCCTTCGGGGAAAACACACAGTACCAGATCCTGCTGTAATCCCTCTGCTGCCAAGCGGAGCGCTTGCCTCAGATTCCGATCCGAGTCGACGGGAACTGTCTTGACCAGTTGTCCCAGGTAACCGGCAATCCCAGTACTGAAGTAGTCCGCATAACCCAGCGCGAAGAATCTCTTGACAACTCTGGGCGGCAAGAGTGCAGCTACAACAAATGCATCAACGTAACTGAGATGATTGGGACAGAGCATGAACGGATATTCACGAGGAAGGTTCACCATCCCCTCACCTTTCAGTCGAAAAAGCAGCTTGCACAGAATGAATGTCACTTTCGTAGTAAGCACAAACAGGAACTCGACAAAAGACCTTCTCCTCAACCTTTCCCAGACTTTGGCTTGGTCCTCGGCGTTGAGCGGCTCTTCCAGGATTTCTCTCCAGGATTTCTTCTGGGTGCCTGCAGCGGAACCAGGAGATTCAAGGGCTGTGGTCACTAGATCGAAAACATCCTGAAGAGTGAAAAGCTCCATCGCCTGGTTGTCTGAAATGTCTACCTGATAACGCTCCTGCAAGTTGGAAATGAATTCGACTCTCTCCAGCGAGTCCAAACCGATGTCAAGCTCAAGATTCATGTTGGGCCGCAGATCTTCAAGCTGCTTAATGGTCTTCAGCTGTTCAACTACCTCAGCCTCCAGTGCTGACGACGGTTGCCATGCTTCCGCATCGTCATGTTTCTTCCTGGCGACTCCCTCTCGCAGTTCACGTTCAAGCTCGAATCGTTTGATCTTCCTCGTCGTGGTCCGGGGAAGAGGTTCTTGCCGGATTTCGAGGCTGTGAACCCGTTTGTGCGAGGGCAGTTGCTGAGACAGGTTCTCCATCAGGTAGCGGATCATGTCGTATGCATTTACAACTTGCCGGCTCTTCAAGTAGTCGAAATCGGGGACAACAACGGCGTGAAGGCTTTCCTGTCCGGTCGAGGCGCCGCTGTCCTCAACTCCGACGACACAAAGTTCTTTGATGAACGGGCAATTCATCAGGTAGAAGTCCTCGATCTCCTCCGGATAGATGTTCTTACCCGAGCTGAGCACAATGACGTCCTTCATGCGTCCTGTGATGTAGAGATCGCCCTCGTTTGAAATGTAGCCAAGGTCTCCGGTGTGCAGCCACATGTCTTTGTCGATCGCTTCGTTGGTGGCTTCCGGGTTCTTGTAGTAACCCTCCATCACGCCCTCACCGCGGATCAGAACTTCACCAATGCCTTCTTGGTTGGGATTTGCGATCTCAAGTTTGACATGAGGAAGTGGTTTTCCTACCGAGCCCAGGCCTTCGGAATTCGGTGACGCGATTGTGGCGACAGAAGCTGTTTCTGTCAGCCCATACGCCTGGATGATATGGAAGCCCAAGTCACGCAGGGATTCCGCTATTTCAAAATCGAAGCGGGCTCCACCCACCGCAAACAGGCGAAACCGGGAACCGAACTGCGAATGGACCTTCGAAAAGAACCTCTTTCCTGGATTAAGCTTCAGTCTCGAATTGCAGAACCGTGAGATTCGGTAGAGCCGTTTGAAAATAAACCGCAAAAGAGGTTTCTGTCGCTCAACTTCCTGCAGAATGCGTCGCTGTAAAACGTAGTAGAACTGGGGAACACAGACAAAGATCGTGATCCCTTCTTCCCGAAAGGTCTTGAGGATTCTCTGGGGATCCAGAACATCCAGAAAAGTCACTCGACAACCCGCGTACAGGGGCACCATGAAGTTAACGACCAGTGCCAGAATGTGGTAAAGAGGCAACACGCTTAGAAAGTTGTCAGCGTGCGTAACATCGATCACATTAAGTGACTCAGCAATGGTTCTGTACAGGCTCCGACCCGTTAAGGCCACGCCCTTCGGGTCGCCCGTGGTCCCGCTGGTGTACATAATGATGTGAGTCCCATCAAGGTCCCTCGGCACGAGGGGAAGCGGGATCTCTTCTTCATCGGTTTCTGCCAGAATTGAATTCCACTCAGGGTAGACCCCTTTGCTGTCCCCAAGCATGAGAACGGGAATTGCCTCGCTGCGAAGTTCCTGGATTCGCTCCAGAACGGGGCCGAGGTTCTCGGTACAGAACAGGAAAGTACATTCGGAATGGTTTACCAGTTTTGCCAGCGTCTCAGGTGTGTGAAGTGCGTCCAGCGGAACCATGATTGCACCGGCACTCTGTGCGGCGAGAAAAGCCACACACCATCGGGAGTGATTCCCCATCAGGATCCCCACCTTGTCGCCCGGGTGTACTCCCTGCTTCTGAAGGTAACGACTCAGGGTTCTGATTTCTCGGTCAACTTGAGAGTAGGAGTAAGTCTCGGCACCTTGTGAGGTAAGGTTTCGGAATGCAATATGGTCGGTGTTCCTGTTGAGGTTCTTTTTGAAGCGCTCGAAAAAGTCTAGAGTCATCGCTTTCAATCCAGATTGCAGGTCATAGCGTTATCACATCAGACAGGGTATCCGTTTCGGCGGTATTATAGCTGGATGCTCGTCCCGGATATAGCCGGGCCTATCAAAGATTGCTTGCCGTGATGGGGGTATTCGTTATGCGGGGTTTGTGGCTTTCTGATCAGCGGTTGACATTTAGAGATGATTTGGAGCTTCCTCCGACCACTGCGGATGAAGTTCTGATTCGGGTGCGGATGGCTGGAATCTGTCGTACGGATTTGGAAAGGCCTCGGAGAGTGGTGTTCTGAAAGTCATCTACGAGATGTGACGGTGATGTCTCTCAACCCGGGAGAATCTCGAAGATTCACCACCAAGTCACCAAGAGCACCAAGACTCAAGACCCAAGACCATTCCCTCACTTGTCCAAATCGACAGAATAGTTGTAGATATCCAGGTACCGGTAGATTTAGTCCAGCGCAGCCTCGAAGTTCTTTCTCCTGTACCAATGAACTTTCCTTTTTGGCCCGCGTCTATTAGTTTTAGAAGGTGGGATAAGTGTGTTAAGGGGAACCCCCAGGAGGCTAGGAGGATGAAGTTACCTGTTCTAGTGGTCCTTTCGCTGCTCTCGATTTCGGCGACAGCTGACGAGCCAGTCACCTCAGAGTTCACGGTCACCAAGGGGAAGCTCGTCAAGACATTAACCTTTTCTGGTGAGCTGCGGGCCATAGATAATGTGACCGTTTCCGTACCTCGTACGAGGCGTGCGCCGAACCCGATGATCACGTATCTCGCTTCCGAGGGATCCTTTGTAGAACCAGGGGACATCCTGGTCGAGTTTGACTCTTCCGAATTGGAGACTCGGCGACTTGATCTGGAACAGCGGCGGGAAGACGCTCGAACCGAGATCGCCCTGAAGGAAGCGGAGCTTGAGACACAGCGCCAGGATCTACTTCTGACACTCGAGAATGCCAGGAAGACTCTTAATGTGGCCAAGCTTTATGTAGACATTGAGCCTGAGCTAATTCCTCGGGCAGACGCTGAGAAATACGAATTTGACCTTAAGAACTCAACGATTGAGTTTGAAAAAGCACTGGAGAAGCTGGCGACCCTGGCGAAGACTCGAGCCTCTGAGATGGAGGTCGTCAACCTGGAATTCAATCGGACCGACATCTGGTTGCAGAGAGCTGTCTCTGAGATCAACAAGATGACGGTTCGTGCGCCCATGTCCGGGATGGTGATCTATGCGGAAAATATGGCGCGAGGAGGTAAAGTCCAGGTGGGTGACGCGCTCTGGCATGGAACCCCAGTGATGCAACTCCCGAATATGGATAGGCTCAGAGTGGAAACCTATGTCTACGACTCCGACTTTCCTTTACTGAATGGGGGAGAATCAGCGGAAGTAGTCCTCGACGCAGCCCCCGATCGGCTATTCACTGGAAGGGTAGCGACCATGCCTGAAATCGCGAAGTCGCGGACCTTTCGTTCGCAGTTGAAGGCCTTCCGCGTCGATGTTCTGCTCGACGCGGTGGATTTGGAAGTTATGAAGCCGGGCATGACTGCGAGGGTGAGGATTCCCACCGTCGCCGGCGAGGGGTTCGTGGTTCCGAGGGCAGCAGTTGTACTCGATTCCATGGGCCAGAGTCGCGTCTTGAAAGCAGGTGAGATGCCTGCCTGGGTCAACGTTACGTTGATCGACGCCAATGAAACTCACGTTCTTGTCCAAGGTGAGCTCACTGAGGGTGAGAAACTGGTTGATCCTAAGACCAGCCTTGACCGGACATCGACGGAATCCCCCGACGAGACGGTTACTGTCGAGCGCCAGAACCTGAAGTTCTCAATCACGGGAAGCGGTACCCTCGCCGCAGAGAGAGCCGTGGCGATTGGGCCACCACCGGTACGCCGAATATGGCGGTTCAAGATCAATGCGCTGGCACCCGAAGGTACGGATGTGGAGCCCGGGGACATGTTGGTTTCATTCGATCCTTCCGAGATACACAAGAGACTTCGTGAGGACCAGGCCAATTTGGAGAAAGTTGAAGAGGAACTGACGAAGACCGAGGCCTCGGAAGGACTGAAACTCAAAGATTTGGAATTGCAGTTGGAGGATGCTCGGGTTCAAGAAGAAAAGACACGCAATAAGCTGATTCAAGCTCGTGAGTTCGAGTCGAACCTCCAGGTCATGGAAGCTCAGTATGACGCAGAGCTGGCGAAGACTCGAGTCGGAATCCTGGAAAAGAAGTTGGTTTCAGTTCGAAAGGATAGCGAACTTCAACTGCGTATTTTGAAGGATAAGCAAAAGCTTCGTCAGCGCAGAATCCAGGCAAACGAGGAAGCCATCGAGGCAATGACGGTTGAAGCGAAGATCTCTGGGGTAGTCATTTACGAGACCGACTGGAGAAATGAGAAGGCGAGGGTTGGGAGTGAGGTCTATCGGATGCAGCAGATATTGTCGCTTCCCGACTTGGATACGCTGGTCATTCACGGTCAGGTGGCTGAGGTTGATGCGGGAAAACTAAAGTTGGGACAGAGGGTCGAAGTCAGCCTTGACGCACTCCCGGATCAGGTCTTGGACGGAACTGTCACGCAGATCGATACCATCTTCAAACCCGCTTCTTTTGATAGGCCTGTAAAGATGTTGCAGTTCACGGTTGAACTGGATGACTTGAATAAACAGACGATGCTCCCGGGAATGGTTGCGAAGTTGCAGGTCTTAACTGACCGGTTCGAAGATGTGCTTGCAATCCCACTGGCTCTTGTTCACGTCGAAGACGGACAGTCGTTTGTCTGGGTTCAAACGGAAGGCGGGCCGGTAAAGAGGTCCATAGGAGTTGGCAAGGACAACGGTGTGGTCGCAATCGTCGAGAATGGCCTTGACGAAGGTGACCAGGTGGTTAACCTGCCATTGGGGAGCAATCTATGAAGAGGTTGCTCGCCGGGGTACTCGTGGTCGTTCTGGTCTCGGTCGGGGTGTACGCTTTCTGGGAGCCGATCAGCAGGAGGGTGGCCAACATCCTGTTGCCAATTGAGGAAAGGCCTGTTCCCCTGATCACCCTTAAGAAGGAGCACCACCGGCTCATAATCCCGGCTGAGGGAGAGTTGGCGGGGCTCGAAACAGTTGCTGTCTCCACGCCCAGGGTTAGATCAGGAGGACTCAAGATCAGTTGGATGGTTGAGGAGGGACTGATTGTTCAGGCTGGTCAAGTGGTTGTCCGATTCGATGACTCGGATGCTCAACTGAGTCTGGAGGAGAACCAAAACGAGTTCGATACATTCATTTTCCAGATACAGCAGAATGAGGATTCGTCGGAAGGGGCAATGTTGTCCCTGGAGATGGACCAGGCGGCTGCCGACAATGAGTTAATGTACGCGCGTGGTCAGATCAGGAAGGACGAGGACATTTTCTCACGATGGGAGATACAGGAATCCTTGATGAGTGCTGCACTCGCTGAGTTCAAGAAGGGCAACTTGGAGAAAAAGGTGGAGTTGCAGAGCGGTCTTTCCGATTCGGATCTTAAGATCCTGGGTATCGAAAAGTCCAAGGTCGAGGCTGAAATCGAACTCGCCAATGAAAGACTCTCATCTCTAAGTGTCATCTCTCCTATCGAAGGTGTCTTGATCTACGAACGATTTCGAAGGGAGCCCTTGGAAGTCGGTGCTGAAGTCTGGCCAGGCCAGCCCTTGGCCAAGGTTGCCAAAATGAACCAGTTTCGAGGGATCATCCAGGTCTCTGAGAAGAACATTACAGGTTTGAAAAGCGGAAGTTCTGCAGAAGTGCAACTGACGGCCTTCCCTGAGATTACCTTACCTGGACAAGTTAAACAGATCGCCAGGGTTGCTGAACAGGTCGACCGGGAAGACCCGAGGAAGTACTTTGAGTGTGACCTTCTTCTCGATGTACCCGTAGATCTCATGACCGACCTCAAGCCAGGCATGAAGTTCCGAGCAGAGATCATCGTTGGCGATTGGGAGGAGGCTTTTCTGCTCCCCAAGAGTGCTGTCTTTCGAAGGGACAGCACATGGTTCGTTTTTGTTAAGAGTGGGGAAGAGTACGTGGAGCGAGAAGTGAAGATGCTTGCCGGCGACCATGGTTTCTACCTTCTGGAGGGGTTGGAAGAGGGTAAACAAGTTTGTCTGCAACACCCATTTGAGGACCAGAAACTGGTGCTGCCCGATTTCAACGCCCCTCCGGCTGCGGTGAGGCAGCAACGGTTTGTGATGATTGGATAGGATGTGACATATTGACGGTGCTTCTCATCAAAAGTTCAGCTTATGCCCATCTTTGAATCTGTCAAAATCGCACTGTTGAATCTCGGACGACACAAGCTCCGAACTTCGCTCACTATGCTCGGCATGATTTTTGGCGTTGCCGCGGTACTGTCAATGCTCTCCATCGGTGCCGGAGCCGAGCAGGAGGCGTTGACGGTAATTCGGAAGATGGGACTTCGGAATATCATTGTTAAGGCAAAAGAATTCGAACAAGAAGAGCTTCGCATTCTACGGCAGGACAGCCTTGGGGTCTCGCTTCGTGATGTTGATTCTCTCCGGAAGGCGCTTGGGCCAGAGACTCTCGTTGTGGGGAAGAAGCGACTCAAGGCTTACCAGATTGCCTCGAACTTCGGGAAATCAGACTCTAGTGTAATTGGCGTATTCTCGACGTTCCCCCGGGTGTCCTCTCACGAACTCGTTAAAGGAGCATTCTTCCTCCCTGTTGACGAAGTTCGAGCCCACCAGGTCTGTATCCTCGGTACAACTGCCAAACGGAAGCTCTTTGGCTTGAATGAGGCCCTCGGCCAACAGATTAAGATCAATGAAGAGTGGTTTACTGTCATAGGTGTTATGGCTGATCAGCAGATCAAAGGGGATGAATTCGAGGGAGTGAAGCTGGATAACCCGAACAATGATATCTACATTCCCCTGGATACGCTCCTGAGGAAGTTCGAACAGGATCCCGTGGCGAATCAATTAGATGAAATCATTGTCCAGGTTCCTCTCGGCAGCAGCCTGACGGAAAAGGCGGCCCTTATCTCCGGAATGATGGCCAGTATGCACAACAACATGGATGATTTTTCCCTCGTGGTGCCGGAACGCCTCTTGGAACAAAGCCGCAAGACTCAACAGATCTTCAACATTGTCATGGGGGCGATCGCCTCGATATCCCTCGTTGTTGGTGGCATTGGAATCATGAACATCATGCTGGCTTCGGTACTGGAAAGAACGAGCGAAATCGGTCTGCGACGAGCTCTGGGTGCCAGGAGACGGGACATAAGCCGGCAGTTCATCCTCGAAGCCGTGACCATCAGTGTCAGTGGAGCTCTGCTGGGGATTGGCTTTGGCTTCGGTATTTCCGGGCTTGTTTCTGCCTACTCGGGTTGGCCGACCATCGTCACCCCGATTTCCGTTGTATTGGGCGTTGGGGTCTCCGTGTCGGTGGGCCTCGTCTTCGGGATTTTCCCGGCTCGCAAAGCGGCCACAGTTTCACCGATTGAAGCTCTCCGGTACGAGTAGTGGTTTAAGGACTTTTATCGAGCCTTCCTCTTGGGGCATAGGGCGTGGGGAGACTAACCACTAAATCACAAAAACACTATGAATTCTTTGTGATTTCGTGACTTTGTGGTTGGTACCCAGGCCATAGCCCGAAGACTGCATTTGCCATTGACTGAGGATGACTGGTCATGGAGACTGGTCATATATGTGGACGATTAGTGCTTCTGAGTTCAAGGCCAAGTGTCTGGCTATTCTCGACGAGGTTAACCATACGGGGGAAAGCCTCGTCATCACGAAGCATGGGAAACCGGTCGCGCAGGTTTTCCCCGCGTTTGGAGCGAAAGTGAAGTACCCGCAGGCTGAGTTGAACGGGACGGTGGAAACTGTGGGCGACATCATTGAACCTGTTTTTCCATCTGAGGAATGGGAAGCGGAGCAGGCTGGAATCGTTCCGACAGTTGACTGATGCCTCACCTTAACTTATCGGTCGTGCAGGACGAAGAGATCGCAGATCGTTTTTTTGACTGCACGTCTCGACCACTTGGAAGCCGGACCTGGAAGCTACTGTGTGGTAGGATAATCCGGTCCTT
>JAUWTT010000478.1 GCA_030614585.1 Acidobacteriota bacterium | reverse complement strand
GTTTGGACAAGGTTCTGAGAAACCGCTCCGGATTATTGTCATAGGTGCCCATCCCGATGATCCCGAAGAAGTCGGCGGAACAATGGCCAAGTTCATTCAACTGGGGCACAAGGTCCGGCTGGTCTCATTGACCAACGGTAACGCAGGCCATTTCGAGATGGGAGGCGGGCCTCTCGCTCAACGCCGCTACAAAGAGGCACAGTGTGCGGGCCGCGTGATTGGTGCCGAGTACGTGGTTCTAGACAACGATGACGGAGAATTAATGCCAACTCTAGAAAATCGCGAGGAAGTGATTAAACAGATCCGCGGGTTTCGAGCCGACATCGTTATTACTCACCGTCCCAACGACTATCATCCGGACCACCGTAACACAGGGCTCCTGGTGCGTGACGCGGCCTATATGGTAACGGTGCCCAACATCGTACCCTCGGTACCCCATCTGCAGAAGAACCCTGTTTTCATCTACACGGAAGATCGATTCACGGAGCCAAGTCCTTTCACGCCGGATATCGTGGTCGATATCGACGAGGTGATCGAAAAGAAGATCGATATGTACGACTGCCACGTATCTCAAATGTATGAGTGGCTTCCTTACAATGCCGGTTACCTTGATCAAGTGCCCGAGGACCCGGCTGAAAGGAGGGCCTGGCTGGCCAAGCGCTGGGGCCGTCGTTCCAACGCTGAGAAGTTTAGAGGCCTGCTGGTAGAACTTTACGGATATGACAGGGGTTCCAAGGTCAAGTTTGCGGAAGCTTTCCAGGTGTCGGAGTACGGGCGCCAGCCCTCACTCGAGCAATTGAAAAAACTGTTCCCGTTCTTCGACTAATTGATGGGCCTCGAAACTGGGTTTACCACCAAGGCACCAAGGGCACTAGACGGAACGTCTTCTGCCAGGAGTCTTAGGAAGTGTGTCCTCTCAAGTTAAGATCCGACGGTTAGACTGCGACGTCTTACCCGGACATACTTGGTGACTTTGGTGCCTTAGTGGTTTCAACACCCAAAACGCCCTCTAAAGTCCCTTGAATGTCTTGAAAGTCTCCAAATGGATAGAAGGGAATCCCCTCGGCCCGGCAGTACTCAGCGAGAAACTGCCCCTGCTTGGCGAAAAGCACGTCCGTATATTGAATAGCCGCGACATCGGAAGTTCCGTCACCAATGAAGACGATTTCGCCTTTTTCCTTAGCCGATTTCAAAATTGTTTTCTTGTCGTGATGGGGATTCCTCCGATAAATCCACCCCTCTTGAGAGACCTTCACCGGGTGGGCATAAAAGGGAATATTGAAATCTCTCACAAAGAGTCCGACTACCGGCTCCATACCTGAACTCAGGACAGTCAACGGCCAACCATCCGCCTTACACCAATCAACGAAACCGGCAAATGTGGGATCCACGTGAACCGCCTCCCTAAGGCTTGTGACCGCCTCTTTCCACCCCACTCTTACGGTCGCCAGCTCACGCTCAATAGCCTCGAAAACGGTCATTCGACCTTTCTTAATGTCATCGAGCACCTCGAGGCGGAACGCCTCACCTTTTCCAAACTCTTCGGTAAGGAATACGATCGAGTCCCGATTAGTAATTGTGCCGTCAAAATCACAAAAGATCTGCATCGCCGCAACAAGGTACCACAGGGCCTGCCGGCCGCGAGCCAGTAGGCCCTTGCACCGTGCTCAATTCCTTGGTATCAACGTTCTATGGATCTCAAAGTTCGAATCGCTTCAGACATCACGGAGTCCCTCAAGGCTGGGGATCGTACAAAAGTCAGTGTCTTGAGAATGGTGAAAGCCAGAATCCTGGAAAAGGAAGTGGAACTTCGCAGCTCAAAAGGTCGTGACTACAGCCTCAATGACGAAGAGACGACCAGCGTGATTACGACTTACGCCAAGCAGCGCAGACAGTCGATCGACAGCTATCGTCAAGCCGAGCGGGAGGATCTGGCAGTCCAGGAAGAGAAGGAACTCGAAATACTCCAGGAATACCTCCCAAAACAACTCAGTGAGACTGAAATCGAGACTCTTGTCTTGGAGGCTATCCAGGAGGCAGGAGCGTCGAGCCCAGGTGATATGGGCAACGTGATGCGAGTGCTCATGCCAAGGCTCAAGGGTGCAGCAGACGGAAAAGTCGTCAACAATATCGTTCGGCAGAAGCTTTCAGGTTCGTGAGCCTCGTTTTTGCCGATGGCGCTGAATCTAACCCAGATTACAGAATCACTGAGAGTTCTTTATGCTCTTGTGAATCCGTGGTCAGCTCCCAGTCCCCAGGGAGTAAGACCCAAGTCCCAAGCACCAATCCCCAAGCCCGTTCGTCGTTCGCACTTCGCACTTTCTTCAGGCTCCCAGCTCCCAGTCCAGTTCCCAGCCTCCGCCCGGCGTTTTAGGGTAGACTTGAAAGAAGTTGAAGAAACAAGGAGATCCCGTGGTACGAACATCCTTACCCACATATACACTTCTCTTTTCCTGCATGTTTTGTACACTTTTCGCTTTTACACTGCAGGCTCAATCCGGGGATAAGAACAAACTCCTCGATCAACATGTGAAGCAGTTTCTTGAAAGCCAGAAGCATCAGTGGAGAGACATGAATGTCCCTGAGTCTGACGGCAAACTGCTACATGATCTGATCGTCGAGCACAACTATACCCGGGCCCTTGAGATAGGAACGTCTACCGGGCACTCCGGGATCTGGATCGCCTGGGCACTTAGCAAGACCGGCGGCAAACTCGTGACCATTGACATTGACGAGCGACGCCACAAGACCGCCATGGCTAACTTTGAAAAGGCCGGTCTCACCAGGTACATCGACGCACGACTAGCGGATGCCCATGAACTTGTGCCCAAGCTCGAAGGACCTTTTGACTTCGTCTTCAGTGACGCGGACAAAGGATGGTACAAGAACTACTTCGTCGCGGTCCTTCCGAAACTGGAAGTTGGAGGCTGTTTCACCGCCCACAACATAACGATGAGGTCGAGGGGGATTCAGGAATTCATCGACTACGTAGAAAACCTGCCTAACATGGAAACCACGCTGGACCGATCGGGTGGAGGCGTCTCTATCAGCTTCAAGCGGAGATGATTGGGACCCTCGATTCCTCTCAGTCTGGGCCCAAAACGCGTTGACCACCTTCCCTTTGACTGCTCATGTGGGATCTACCACCAAGACACCAAGAACACCAAGGAATCAGCGGTTGATGGTGCACTTATTCTCCGAGCTTACATGCCGGACGAGTATCCAGGTGCTCACCCTATCCAGTCTAACGAAAACGTCGGCAGTCGATGACGTATTGCTTCACTTTGCACCCTACGACCTGCTCGGTCGAGTCAAGTAAGCGCGCCGCTTTAATTTGGGTTCACTGCCAGGAAAACCCTAGCGACTGCGACGATACTCGACATCGACACTCAACCGGATAGAATGGAATTGTGAGGATCTTAATAGAACTGCTTTTACTGGAGAGAATAAGCATCCTCACCATACTGAGTCAAAGGAGGCTGTACAGTGACATTCCTATCAGAGTTGACACCAACGGAATTGTGGAAGCATTTCGATCAGATCCTGACTATCCCCCGTGGATCGAAGAATGAGGGACGTATCAGGGAGTATGTCGTCTCAGTGGCCGAAAACCGCAACCTCGAGTGCATTGTAGATGACACAGGCAACATCGTAATTCGAAAACCTGGAACAGCCGGTCTCGAATCGGTACCTGGAATTGTACTTCAATGTCATCTGGATATGGTCAACGAGAAGAATTCAGATGTCGAGCATGATTTCAACCGAGACCCTATTCGACCCGTTCTGGATGGAAGTTACCTGCAGGCTGATGGAACCACCCTCGGGGCGGACAATGGGATCGGCATAGCCACTTGTCTAGCGGTCCTGGAAGACGGGTCCCTCCGACATGGCCCTCTGGAGTGCCTGTTCACGGTGGACGAGGAAACCGGCCTGACGGGCGCTGCAGCACTAAGTTCTGAAATGCTGCGCAGCACAAACCTCATCAAC
>JAUWTT010000286.1 GCA_030614585.1 Acidobacteriota bacterium | reverse complement strand
TTTGACCCATATGCCCCAGGGGTCTTTCTCATTGTGACAAGTTCCGCAGAATTCCGCGCTGTGCAGGAAAGGATTTGCTGCAATCTTGTGAACCGGGCTCTCTCCGTCATGCCGCACCCCTTGCTTGGTTTCTCCCGGCGCAATCGTAAAGTTGAAGTTAAAGGGAACATCGCCAACAAAACCAGTCATCGAATGACAGACATCACACGAAACACTCTCGTTGGCTCGGGTCTGTGCGGACGGCCGCTGGGGCGGAATATCTCCTGCAAGGAATGCCAGAGGCGCGTGACAGCCGTTGCAGCCGGCTTTGATTCCCGAGACCTTAGGTTCCTTCTCGCTGTGAGGCAGAGCCAGCTCGAAATACTCAATCTCGTCCCAGGGATGAGTAAAACACTGTGACATCATGGTTTGTTCGTACTGGGACGCAATGTCGGTATGACAAGATGCGCAGGCATCAGATTGCTCGAACCGTTCATACGGAATTGTCCCTTGAGCAGCATCTCCCGCTTTCTGCGCGTAAGCCCCAGATAAAACAATGCTCGGTGCAAGGATCATTACCAAAATAGCTCTAGCTGACATTTGCCTCTCCTCCCTCTTCTCTTGAGATCAGGGTTCACAACAGGCCTTCACATATTCTTACAAATACCTTAAGGGCGATCCTGGACGCCTCTCATTTACGAATCGACCTTCTCTTGCTGACTCAGCTCCAAAGCATCCACCGCGGCAATTGCCGCCATGTTGACAACATCTTTGGTCTCGAAACCGTATTGCAGAACGTGCACTGGTTTTCGCATTCCCACCAAAATCGGTCCAATCGCTTCAGCGTTCCCCAGGCGTTGGACCAGTTTGTACCCGATGTTCGCGGACTGCAAATCGGGAAAGATCAGGACATTGGCAGGAGAGTTGAGCAGGCTGAAGGGGTAGTGTTCTTCGATCAGCTCTCTAACGATGGCCGTATCTGCCTGCATTTCACCATCCACCATGAAACTTGGGTTGCGTTGCTTGATCAGTTCCGTTGCCTGACGCACTTTTTCCGTGGCTGGATGCCTCACACTTCCGAAATTGGAGAATGAAAGCATCGCGACTCTAGGTTCAACATTGAATCTGCGTGCCACCTCAGCCGTTAAAGTGGCTATCTCGGCCAGCTCCTCGGCAGAAGGGTCGATGTTCACAGTGGTATCGGCAAAGAAGAATACTCTGTCCTTGAGAATCATCATGAACAGGCCCACGACCCGGGAACAATCTTCCCGGACCTGGATGATCTGGAGGGCCGGCCGAATCGTGTCGGGATAATGCCTGCTGATTCCGGACACAAGAGCGTCTGCATCACCCATGCGAACCATCATGCAGCCGTAGACGGTTCTGTTTCTTAAGAGCCGCCTTGCCTCTGCAAGAGTGACTCCCTTCCTCTGTCGCAGGGCTGACAGCTCTTTCGCGTACTCTTCAAGTTTATCCGAAGCTGTTGGATCTACAATTTCAACGCTTTGACATGCGAGATCCTGTTCGGCAATGAGCCCACGAATTTGCTCCTGATCTCCCAGAAGCACCGGTTTCGCAAACCCCTCATCGACGATGATATGGCTGGCTCTGAGAACCTTCTCATGGTCTCCCTCGGGGAAGACAACTCGCTGAGGTGATCTCTTCGCGTGGTTAATCATGATCCGCATGACCTCACGGGATTTGCCTAGGAGCCTCTCGAGCTGTTCGCGGTATTGGTCGGGATCAATTTGTGTCCTGGCTACCCCGGTTCTCATGGCAGCTTCGGCAACCGCCATCGATTCCCTGATAAGGACTCTGTGGTCAAAGGGTTTTGGAATCAAGTACTTAGGTCCGAAGTGAAGCCGTTCGATGCCATAGGCCTTGGTGACAGAGTCCGGGACGTCTTCTTTTGCCAGGGCTGCCAGCGCTCGAGTGGCTGCCATCTTCATTTCTTCGTTGATGCCCGTAGCGCGGACGTCGAGGGCTCCTCTGAAAATGAAGGGGAACCCGAGAACGTTGTTCACCTGGTTGGGGTAGTCCGACCTGCCTGTTGCCATGATGGTGTCGGGCCGAGCCTCCATTGCTTTCTCGTAGGTTATCTCCGGGTCTGGGTTTGCCAGAGCGAAGACAATAGGCCGGTCATTCATCGAGCGAAGCATGCCCTGGCTGACACAGTTTGCGACTGAAAGCCCGACGAAGACGTCAGCTCCGCGCATTGCCTCGGCCAGAGTTCTGGCATCCGTGTCTACGGCCAGTTCGAGCTTGTGCTCGTTCATGTTTTCGGTTCGGCCTTTGAAGATAGTGCCTTTGCTGTCGCATAGGGTCAGATTCTCCGGCCGGACTCCCAGACTGATGTAGTACTTCGCACAGGCCACGCCACTCGCTCCCGCACCGTTGAAAACAACAGTGACTTCATCGATGGGCTTCTCCGCAACTTCGAGAGCATTCAAAAGAGCTGCACCCGAAATGATGGCTGTCCCGTGCTGATCGTCGTGGAACACCGGAATGTTCAGCCGTTTCTTCAATTCCTCCTCAATCAAGAAGCACTCTGGAGCCTTAATGTCCTCCAGATTGATCCCTCCAAAGGTGGGCTCAAGGAGTTCCACCGTCCTAATGATCTCCTCGGGGTCTTCGCTGTCGATCTCGAGATCGAAAACATCGATGTCCGCAAAGCGTTTGAACAGGACACCCTTGCCCTCCATAACGGGCTTACCTGCGGCAGCACCTATGTTACCGAGGCCCAGGACCGCAGTTCCGTTGGAAACAACTGCGACCAGGTTTCCTTTGGCTGTATATTCAAAGATATCGTCCGGATTCTCGTGTATGCGCAGGCAGGGGGTTGCCACACCAGGGGTATATGCGAGGGCGAGATCCCGCTGCGTCAGACAGGGTTTACTCGATGTTACTTCAATCTTCCCTTTTCGCCCTCGACTGTGGTATTCGAGCGCTTCTCTTTCTCCTATCATTCCAACCTCCTCAGCCGAGGCTGCTCGGCTCCAGAAGAAACGAGTGCATTTTGGGGGCCACTCAGTTGACGCGAAGAAGCTGAAGGTTTCACGAATTTGAGGGGCCTTTTTGCTCAATCCGTCAGAGGAGATGGGTCATCTTCCCCAAGACTCCTCAGACCACGGATCAGTTCTGGCTTGGATAATCCAAACCACTAAACCACCAAGGACACTAGGAAATGACAAATGACAAGTGCCAATCTACCGGCATCCGCCTTCGCTCTTAGAGCTACGGCGCGACAGGTCCGGTTTTACCGATAACCGATTACCCTCCTTCGCTGAAGCTATGGAGGGCAGGCCGATTACCGATTACCGATCACCAATTACCGGTTCTTCCCAGGTAACGCCTGGGTCATAGAAGAGGATCAGGTCCCAGGCGTGAGCCTCAGGAACTCTGAGCTTCGGAGAATAGACGCGGGAACTGCAGTGCCACCTAATCGCTTCAAGAACTACCTTCGACTCCACTCATGCTGCTTCATGTCAATTCTCTGGTATTCAGGATAACCGAGAGCAACTGACTAATCACAGCTTTTGGGCAGTTGACAAGAAAGTCTCAATGAGCGGCGAGCTCTTTCTGACTAGGGGCGAAACGGGCGCTGGCCCGTGGGGACGGGCCAGCGCTTCAAGAAGGAGTGCATGGAAATGAACAACTTACTTATGGGTTCACTATAGTTAGACTCGGAATCTTCGAAAAAGTTTCGTTTCGAGGGATCAGTGAGGTTATGCTTTGTTGGTTTCCGTACTAATGTGTCGCGGAATAATCCGGGGAGCCTTTCCGGCTAGACTCCACTTCCGGGCTCGCGGTAGCCAACCAGGCAAGTTTCTGCGTTGCCTCTCTTGTGCTAAAACTACGCCTGAACCACGCCCCTTATTCAGACGATCTACAGGTCTCCTCTTCACTTGCCGCCCGACGGCCTCCCAGCTTGGCATGGTGCTTGAACAGGTACGAGAAATTCACACCGAATGGAATGTTTGCAGTTCTGTTGTGATCGGCAGGGATTCGGAGGCGGGTACTTTAGGGGCGTGTTGCCGAAATCGGCCCACGCCCAAATCCCAAGAACCAAGCACCAAATCCCAAATTAGGTCGATTCAACGAACTCAATATCTCGACTTCTACAGAGCTCTTACCCGACTATATTTCAGTAGGTTAGATGGTCCCTGTAATGGAGTTTCAAGTTTGGACTTAATTGGGAATTGGTTCTTGGGATTTGGGAATTGGGCCTGTTGCGATTTGGGCACCACTGTAGAAGCCTATGCTCGAAGCAATCCCAGGGTCATGAGGTCTCAGGAGGGAGACGGTCTCTTGATGCTTGGGCTTGGGAAAGTTCGAACTTCGAACTTTCACCTTCCGACTTCGAACTTCGAACTTCCGCTTTTTTGGTTTGAGCAACAGGCCCTCTAGCTCCCGCGCATCTCTGGAAGGTTAGAAGTCTTCCACGTGAAGTTTCTCGTTGACACGTTGAGAAGATACGAATTCTCTCGCATAATCGAAGCGTTACAGTCAGGCCGAACCGCGAGGAGCTTTCGATATGGTCTACATTCCGACTTACCAGGACCTCTTAGCAGCCGCAGTAAGAATTGAGGGCAAGGTACTCAGAACCCCTCTCGTCTTTTCTGACCCCCTGTCGAGATTGGTCGGGAGCGATGTCTATCTCAAGTTGGAATCTCTCCAGCCCGGCGGGAGTTTCAAGTTTCGTGGCGCGACGAATGCAGTTGTTACGTTGACCGAGGTAGAGCGTCGCAAGGGTGTCGTTGCTGCCTCTTCCGGGAACTACGGGACCGCTCTGGCTTTGGCCGCCCAGAGAGCTGGGATTGGCGCAACCATCGTTCTTCCCGACAATGCGCCATCAGTCAAAGTGGAGCGTATCCGGAAGGCGGGGGCCACGATCATTCGTCACGGCACTCACTATGGAGACAGCGAGCAGAAGGCGGGCGAACTGGGTGACGAAGGGTTGATACTGATTCATCCCTTTGATGATCCTCGCGTCGTAGCGGGGCAGGGTACAGTCGCACTGGAGATCTCCCAGGATGCTCCCAAAGATCTCGATACAGCCATTGTACCGGTCGGAGGCGGGGGCCTCATCTCCGGGGTGGCCCTGGGATTCAAGTACACGAGGCCCGGCGTCGAAATTGTGGGTGTTGAACCCGCTGCCGCGCCTTCTCTAACTGCAGCGCTCAAAGCGGGAAAGCCGGTTCCGATAGAGCCTCTTCCAACCTGTGCCGACGGCCTCTCGCCTCGGTTCACTGGAGAAATCTCGTTTGAGGTGGCACAAGAACGGATCAGTCGCGTACTGTTGCTGACAGAAGACGAATTGATGGAAGGTTCCCGGTATTGCTTTCGGGAACTGAAACTCGTTGTCGAGCCCTCAGGCGCGGCCGGCGTGGCTGCACTTATCTCCGGAAAACTTGAGGCGAAGCAGGGCTCCATTGCCGGGGTCGTTTCGGGCTCGAACTTGGATCGAAAATACTTTCCGGATGTAATGAAGTAGGACTACGGATCTCTGAGACTAGCTTAGTACTTCGTCCGTCGGCATCCGACGGTCAACGCATTGGCTGAGGATTCTGGAATTCGTAAGCCTCAATCCGGTCTTTCAGAGCCGCGGCGAGTTGATGGTTGTTTTGCCGCGACGCAACAGTCAGGGCTCGGCGAGCGGTCTGCACGGCTTCCGGAAACCGATCGGCCATTGCGTAAGCGCGGCTCAATAAATCGAGCGTCGCAGGGTTTCGCCCGCTGGACAGTGTGACAGCTTTCTCCAGATGCTGAATCGCTTCGCCCAACCGCCCTTTGGTCGCCAAAGCTATGCCCAGGTTCTGGTGGACATGGGCGGCC
>JAUWTT010000266.1 GCA_030614585.1 Acidobacteriota bacterium | reverse complement strand
TTCCTTTTGAGTTCTTCCGCGAGACGGAGCCATCCGTGGAGAAACGGCTTCGGAGCGGACAGACCCGGAACGTCTACTTTTATGACTTCAACGGGGAAACAGTCTGGGGACTTACTGCAAGGATGATTAAGGAGTTCCTGGAATTCCTCAAGTAATCCGGTTCACCGTCTGATACCGGATATCGGATACCGGATACAAGATGCCAGATGCCGGATGGGCCTGTTTCCAGTTCCCACTGACACCTGACCCTTGCACCCAAGACCCAAGACCTCGAGACTTCGAGACCGCATCCTTCAAGAGACAACCTGGAAGGTTATCCTCCGCCGACCCCCGAGACTTCGAGACCCCGAGACTCTTGACTTGACGCAACTTGCAGAAATTCGCCAAAATGGCTTGATTCCAAAACAGTATCCATGGCATTGAAAGTACTCTTGGTTCTTCCCATTCGGGAGGGAACGAATTATCAAATTGCTCCTGATCTGGGCATCCTGTACCTGGGAACGGCTCTGAGGGGGCAGGGCTACGACGTCACACTGCTCGATTGTCCTAAGGAGGATCTCTCCTTTAGCGATTTCAGGGACTTTGTTCGAGACGGCGAATTCGATGTCATTGGATTCCGTTGCTATAGCCGTGACCACAACTACGTCCGTTATCACTCGGAGATCGTTAAAGGTGTCAATCCCAATATCCTGACGCTGACGGGAGGGCCTCAGCCCTCGGCACTTCCGGAATTCGTGCTCGGCAACATGCCTCACATGGATTTCGCCTGGAGCGCAGAAGCGGAAGAAGGACTGCCTCAACTTCTGACCTTATTCCGTGAATATCGTACGGGGATTCCGGAGAATCTTCTTGCGGAAATTCCGGGGCTTGTGTGGAGGAATGCGGCTGAGGAAGGAATCGTCTGTAATGATCCGGGTTTTGGATTTGATCTCGACCGATTCGGTGTTCCAGCCTGGGATTTGGTCGATCCGAGTTCCTATCCCGGCTTCATTTGGGATGAATACTATCCGTTAATCACTACTCGGGGCTGCCCTTTCCCCTGTACCTATTGCAATGCTCCCAGTCTATCCGGCAAGAAGCTTCGCCACCGGAGCCCGGAGCATGTAGTGGAGGAGCTCAGGCTTCTGAAATCCAGGTACGGAATCTCTCGCTTCAGTATTCTCGACGATGAGTTCACTCTGAACAAGAAGTACGTTTACGCAATGTGTGAGGCACTCGTCGATGCGGGACTGGACTTGCGGTGGGACTGCCCGAACGGTGTCAGGATCGACTCGCTCTTTCCTGAACTGCTGCAAGCCATGGAAGAGGCAGGGTGCGAAGCATTAGCGGTTGGAATCGAGTCTGGAACTTCCAGAATTCAGAAGCTTATTGACAAGCGAGTCACGGTCGATAAGATTCGGGAAAAAGCTGCGATGATTGCCGACTGCAGCGGTATCAAGTTGACGGGATACTTCATGATCGGATTCCTGGATGAGACGGAAGCAGAAATTCACCAGACCATCAAGTTTGCCTGCTCGCTCCCTCTGAAAAGAGCCAATTTCAACATTGTCATCCCCATTCCAGGGACCCGGATCTTCCACGATCTGCTCGACCAGGATCTCTTGAAACTGGACGGGATCAACTGGGATACGCTCACGAGCGATCAGATCGCCTTCGAAAGAAGACACGTTTCAGGAAAGCGGCTGCTTCAACTTCAGCGCCTCGCTTATATGAAGTTCTATGGCCGGCCGAAGATAGCCAAATACCTCTTGGGAGCGTCTTTCAAGCATCGAGAGGTGATCCTCGCCAGCCTGAGGAAACTGAAAATGCTCTCGTGGAGGAAAGAAACGTATACATTTGAGCCGATGTATCTCCGGGAGAAGGTCTCGCGGGGGCCTGAGGCTTGAGGGTCGGGTCTTGGGTCTTGGGGCTTTGTCGAAGTGCGAACGACAAAGGGTGAATTATGAATTCACCACCAAGACACCAAGCGCACTAAGAAACACTCAGATTAGTGTGTTTGTCTTGGTGTCCTTTGTGACTTAGTGGTTTGCATTATCCGAGTTGAGGTGTTTCGGATTTCGAGCTTCGAACTTAGCCTTCGCCCCTAATGTCAGTCAAGGCTCGTAACCTCGTGTCATGCCAAAGGCGTCGTTGTTGTGGAGGTTGGAAGGCGGGTATTCCCGGTTTGTTGAAGGCGCGAAAGTCAGTCTGCGATTAGAAGCAGGACCAACGCAGCAGCAGCGGAACGCGACTCCCTGGGGCCTCTTCAAAGGAGAGAAACCCCTGGAGTTGGTTTTCAGAGCGAAGCGGAGCCTGCGAGGGGAATTCCTACCGGGTCTGCGTTGGAAACTAGCGCCGGAAGGCAGGATTCGGGCCCTCATTCTCCAACCTGGAAACGCTTTCTTAGGAAACTATCGGGTTCCTAAAGAACACTTTGCGGTTCAATGGACTGTCGAAGTATCGATGCATGGTGAGGGAAGCCTCGGGCCGGCGGACCTGTTTTTCAGAGTGGACGGAGGTTCGCAGATGAGCCAGTCCTGGGTCGCACTGTTCAAGCGAGGCGAAAGTACCAGAAACAGCCTCCTCGAGGCTTGGAGACAATGTCCCAGTCCGTTCGAGCCGGAAAGTGTCTGGGCAATGCCTGAAGGTCAGGTTGTCCACTGGACCTGGAAGGGCAAAGTTCGATTCTCTCTTGATTTGAGCTGGAGTGCGGTCAGGGGTTGGGGAATAGGGACCGCGGAGAAGCTGCTGAAGGCAACGGGTGCCTTAAGCCTTGGAGCCAAGGCCCGTGCAGACCTGCAGGTGTCAAAGTCAGGACGATTTGCGATACGGCTTTCCAAACGGCGCAACCGGGTTAAGTATTCGTTGCTGGAAGAGCGGGGAATCCAGTACCAGACCGGCTTTGAAGCAAAAGTGACATTTAAGGACCGCGTGGGGGTCAAGGTCTCTAAACGGCTGGTCCGACCGCTACTGGAGCCTCTGGATCGGAGACTTGAACAAGCTCTGGCCAGGCGAATAGAAATAGCCCTGGTTCTCGATTATGAGCGCTGGAAACACGTCAAGTCGTTGCTTCAGGCTGAGTGGAAGAGGCCCACCAGGCAGCACTTTCTCGCCGATTACGAACTATTGCTCGAAGGAGGGCACGTCAGACCCCGGGAGGGGATCAAGGTACGCAGTCGACTGGAGAAGATCGAGGGGCGCCGTTTCAACGTCATGCTGAACTTCTTCGATAGGCTGCACCTGGGACAGACGACAGAGCAACGGAAAGGCTTCGTCGTTGAGGTGGACCCACGCGGTAACGTTCTCATCGAAGAGTCAGTCACTCGAGAAAAGCGCGGACACAAATGGAGCGAGATTCAGTTGCTGAAGCTGATTTGGCATGTCATTGAAGGGGAGATCCAGGAGGAGGATCTACTTTGGGTCCACGGTCGCGACGGAGAGATGAGTCGTAGCCGGCTTGTTGAGTTTCTGAAAGCAGCCCTGAAGACGAGCAGCATTCCCCGATTTACGCTGCCCGCTGCACAACAGTTTCCTCGCAGCATTCGTGCTACCTGGGCCACTGCCTTCACGTTGAGAGGGCTTGAGACGGTCATTCAGGCAGATGAGCCCGAACGATGGGACGCACTGGTGAGATCATTCTCGTTCTCAGAGCCCGAAAGATATGGCAAGAAGACGTTTTGGAGAGATTGGATCGACTATCGCGAGGTGCGGAAGTGTTTTGACGTGGATCCAGTCCAGGGACACCTCGCCTCTCGGTATCCCCTGGCCGGGAGGACCCGAGAGGAGCGCTTGATGGTAAGTTCGGCCTACCGCTCGGCAAAATCGTTCTTGCGAGTTGCTGCAGCATGGAAGGCTGGAAACAGGGCTCAACTCCTCGAGTTGGTGGGCAATCGGTTCAATGTTCCGGCCTTCCTCTACCTCCATTTGCTCTGTCCTCCTGAGCACAGAAAGTCAGCCGTAGTGCTCACAGGAGATCTTGAAGCCGTCTGGGGACGTGAAGAGCTAGCGGACCAACTCTAGGGAATGTCAAATGACAAATGTCAAGTGTCAAATGGTCGCGCGAACGAAGCGGTTAGCGGTCAACGGTAATCGGTTAACAAGATTCACCACCAAGGCACCAAGTACACCAAGAAGACGTCGCCCCCCAAACGCGACGATCCTTAGCGTTCACCCGTTACCGATAACCGTTCACCGGTTCGACACTTGACATTTGTCATTTGACATTTGCCTCACTCCGCGTCAGTTAAGGCGCCTGCCAGGTAAAGGGTTCCATAACGCCAGACCAGGACGGCTCGCCCAGTCATTGCACCGTGGCCCGGAGAAATGTTGTAGTCGACATGCCCCGCGTTGCCCTCTGAAGAAGAGAACGAAGATTTGAGTTTGAGCACTTTAGAGACGTCCGGGGTATCGTCATACCCGAGTTTTCCTGGCAGCAGAACCATTGTCCAGTCTTTTTCACCGTCTCGAATGGCCCCTACCGTGTAGTCGCCTGCAGGAATTGTCTGTCCTCCCACTGTGAGGTTTGAGGAGAGTGCCAGGCGGGCATAGCCTGTGCTGAACTTGCCAACTTCAGCATTCTTTACATGTTCCGGGTTGGCAGGAGAAGTGTAAAAACTGAGTTTCGCCTCAACCTCACCGATCTTTACGTCGATCGATTTCTGAAGATGCGGATGGGCAACAAGCACCATAGTTGTCGCAGCAAAGACGAGGAACAGAATGAAATTTCTCTTCATAAGTGGGTCTCCTTGGAAATAGCCGTTGTTGTTTTCACTCAATTGGGAAGAAAGAATGGTGACCGAGTTTAGCAGCGGCGGAGATTGCGTTCAAGTTGCATGCCGGGGCCCCGGGATATGAGAAACGACGAATGTCGAACGACGAAGGACGAATGCGGACACTACTTACTTCTTGCTACTCACCACTCACTACTTACTATTTACCATTCACCTACTCACTGCCTCCGGGATCCCGCCGGATCAGAACGTCGAGACAAAGTCAGCCACTGCTTCGATGTACCTGTCTGGTTGGGTCCTGAAGGCTCGGCCGTGACCGGCGTCGGGCACGATGAGCAGTTTTCTATTCGGACTTGCGGCGGCGTCATAGAGCCGCGTAGCCACCGCTTCGGGCATCCGTTGGTCGTTCTGTCCGTATACGAGAAGAAGAGATACATTGCTCAGAGACTTCAAAGCTTTGACGGTGTCCAGATCCGTCCCTGAGAATTTTCCAAGCCTCTCCAGGTTCCAGACAAAGAGATTGGAAAATGGAAAGCGAGGAAGTCCAAGCAACAGCCACACGTGCTGAGACACGGTGTTCTGCAATGTGTCAAAAGGACTGTCGGCGATTATCCCTGCAACTGAATCGGGGTCTTCACTCGCAGCCAATATAGAGGAGACTGCTCCCATCGAGATCCCGAGCAAGAAGATCCGGTCAGCTCCATGAGCTCCTTTGAGAAAGTCGATGGCCCCCAGAATGTCCAAACGCTCCAACCGGCCGAGTGTCGTGGCTCCCTTGCCGCTCTTTCCGTGATTGCGAAAGTCGAACAAGAGGCCCGGATAGCCTAATTCATTCATCCGGCACGCGATCTCTCGAACTTCCTGACGATTTCGAAACAGTCCGTGAGCGAACACGATCGGTGGTTTTGAATCTTCTCCTGGCAGGTACCACGCGGAAAGGGCGAGGCCGTCACGGCTCGGGAATGAAATGGTTGTAAAATGCCGTCCCAGCTCCAAGGGCGTCTCCGTGAGTGTCATATCCATCGGACGGGTAGAAGCGCCGGCGATGAAGGATGAAGTCACCAGTGGCAAGACGAAGAACAGTAACAGTGGAAGCGCTGCCGCGTAGATGCCTAGAGCGATTTTAGCCGTCCGGCGACCATGTCCCCTGAATCTGAAAATCTGCAACAGAAGCCAAACCACACCTGCCAGCAGAGCCGTCACCAAGGCCAGAAGGCCCGCCATTACAAGAATTGCCATAAGGGAAAAACCTGTTTTCCCAGTATACAACAGCGTTTGCTTCGACCTGTTTGCCTGGAATTGA
>JAUWTT010000042.1 GCA_030614585.1 Acidobacteriota bacterium | reverse complement strand
GGTCGTGAGTCTTGGGGCCTGGGATACGGCAGCTTAGCTCGAACTCGGCCTGTCCCGCCGTAGCTCGAAGAGCGAAGGGGATGCACGGTAATCGGTGAAGAAGCGTTACCACCAGGAAACTAGGACCACCAAGAAGATGTCATCCAGCAGAAGCGACAGTCTGCCAAATCCGAAAAAGCGTGGTAGTTAGCTTTGTCGGGAGTTTAACCCGCATTCGTCACCAGCTAGCTGCTACGTCACCGGATGCATCCGCGCCTTCGGCGGCCTTTGCTGGAGTGCCACAACCTCTGTGAGCATCCCAGCTTTGGCCTGACTGCGTTGCGCTCGGTCGGCCTCCTCGACGGACTGTCGAGTACGACTGCGGAGGCCTCGGTCGCGACGCCTTGTCAGGACGGCGCCTCCAGCGTCTCGCGACGCAACCTGGTGCGAAAAGCGGGTTAGTCGTTCCGTCCACAGGAATTTCGACAAAGCTTACGATTAAGTTGACGACGAAGTCTCCCAAACCCCAAGACACAAGACCCAAGACACCTCACACCGCAACGCGTATCCCTGAGCCTGTTGCTGCGATAGCTACAGGCTCAGGGGAGAAGTCCCTTTCGGAAAAGTGATCTTAGGGGGAAGAATCAGGTGGGTTTTAGGAAGTATCTTTCAACACAAGTGTGGAGGTCGTTTTGAAGCGTGTTGAAATGCTCGATCAGGTGGGCTAGTTCGGAAAGGGCCTTCAGCTCATGTGGCCGTGTGATCGTCTGGATTCCAGTGTCGATGAATCTTGTCATACCAGCCTTGCAGGGACGGGTGCTAGGATTCGTATCCATGGACTCTGAGGATTGGAGCCCGAATGGGAAGAACGCCTGGTTTCCTACTTCCATTTCTGCGAATTCTCCTTTCCTCTGGTCTCCATTCGGGCTCTACCATGGCTCGTGGTTCTTAGTAGCAAGAGAGGTGCCACTGCCACTGAGTTTGATAAGATTAGGAAAATCAACGTGTTGTGAACTTCGCGGGGTTAACTCGAATATGAAAGTCAGAATTGTTCCGCACCAAAAAGTCACCATGCATATGCGACTTTCCTGTTTTTTGCGTGAGGGATGCTCCCAAATGAAGGAGGAGTTCGACTTTTCGGTGTCGTGATGCATCATCAGAATCAGTTCGGGAACAGAACGAATATGAGTGATGAGCACTTGCTGGAACTGGCTCTTGGTGGCGATGGTTCCTGTTTCGGTGAACTGGTACAGCGTTGGGAACAGAAGATCTACGGCTTCATCCGGCGATATGTCGGTAACAGTGAAGAGGCGAGAGATCTAACGCAAGATACGTTTACAAAAGCGTATCAGAACCTCGATCGATTGTCGGACCCGAGGAGATTCTCTTCCTGGCTGTACAAGATCGCCCTTAACGAATGCCGGATGCTGTTCAGGCGGCAAAAAGGGACTTTCAATGTGCCCCTGGATGAAGGTGGCAGAGAACTTGCTCGGGTGGATCGAAATGAGGCGGAACAGGAAAAGGGCTTGCAGATCAAAGAATCGGTGGTTCAGCTGCGGCGAGCGTTTACGAAATTGCCCAAGGAGCAGCGAGAAGTGATTCTGATGAAGGAATTCCAGGACCTGAAATTCAATGAAATCTCCGAGATTCTGGACGTGCCCCTTTCCACGGCCAAGTCGAGGATGTATCTGGGGCTTAAGATGCTGAAGAGAATAATGGAGGAAGAGTTATGACCTGTGATCGGTATGGTGAACTGATGATGGATGTTCTTTACGGAGAAGAGGTTCACCCTCGTCAAGCTTTCGATTTTTTCACTCATTTGAAGGATTGCCCGAGGTGCGAGCAGGATTACGCTGAACTGATCGAAACCAGGGAGTTGCTGTCCGATTGGAGCGTCGAAGAGGCTGAGGGCCGGCTGGTTAACTTCGACCCGCCAGGTGCCGTGACCGGGTATTGGAAGTCGATCGAGTGGGGGACGCTTCTACAGAGAGTTGCTGCGGGTTTCCTGATTCTGGTGGGCGCGGTGTCGGTCTTACAGTCGGGCGGCCTTGTCCCGAGGTCGGAGGCGGGGCTTTCCGAAACTGCGTTGACTGAAATGATTCACGATGTGGTATTAGCCCGCCAGGTGGAAGACTGGAAGGTAATAGGGGCTGCTCTCCTTGAACTGAAGGAGGAGATGGAGGCTCAGGACCTTGTTCTTATGAAGTCTGTGTATGAAGACCTTTATTCACTGGAGAGACGGTACATAGATGTCATGGAAGAGAATAACCGTCACATAAAAACGGTGCTAAGCCGGTAGGAGAACAGTCATGAAGTATCCACCAATCCTGTTGGTGGCTCTTCTCACAGTGGGGGCCGCGACGTATGGCCAGAACACTCCAGAAGAAGGAGTCATGGCCTCAATCAAGAAAGAATCCAGGATCTTTGAGGCGATCATCGGAAAAGTTCTTAGGCAGAACTTTGACAATCCGTTTGCGTTGGCTGCCGAGCCTCAGGCTGCGTACCTCCCCGATTACGGGATTGTCGTGTCATTTCACCTCAAGATCAACAGGGGGACGATCAGAGCATTTTACGGCCCAATCATTAACCCGGTTACAACTTCACCCCAGACCACGAGTGAGCAGTTGGAGACTGTGAGGCAAACGACGATTCAGGCTTTGGCGGATTACGGCAGCACTATTAAAGACCTGCCGCCTGGACAACAGATCTCTATCTGTGCTCACGTTGAAGACCGAAATGAGCTCGACACAACAAGAAACCGAACCGATATAATCATCAGTGTCCTGAAGAAAGATCTCGATCTCCATACTACGAGGAAGATCGATTACGACGAGTTCAAGCGACGAGTCAGACTCGTCGAGTACTGAGTGGCGACATGGTTAAACTAGCTACATTGAGAGTGAGGAAGGCGTTCGGTGACGAACTGGTGGCTAAAGGCGCCATAACGGAGGAAGAGCTCAAGACTGTTACCAATCTGTTGAGCCAGACCCACGAGAAAATAGGGAAGTTGCTGGTTGACCTTGGTGCGCTTTCGGAGACTGACCTCGTTAAGCAGTTGAGTGACTATCTTGGGATCCGCTATGTAACCAGTGAGGACTTTCCAGCAGTTCCTGTTTTGGAAAACAGTTTTTCGGTAAGGTTCATGCGCGAATGCAAGTTTGTGCCGATTGGTCTGGTTGACGACAACCAACTGGTGTTGGCGATGGCCGATCCAGTGGATCAGTCCACACTCGATGCGATCCGTCTTTACAGCCGCTTTCAGGATTTCGAAGTGGTTCTGGCCCCCGAAAGTGAAATCCTGGACTTGATTGAGAAGTTCTACGGGAACCAGGCTTCAAGTCTCGGGCGTATTGTCGAAGGGATCGGGGCGGACGGGCTGGAAGGTCTTGCGGAAGAGGCTGAAGACATCGAACACCTGAAGGATTTGGCTTCCGAGGCTCCTGTCATCCGCTTGGTCAATCTGGTGATCTCAAGAGCGATCGAATCACGGGCCTCTGATATTCACATCGAGCCGTTCGAGCGTGAGCTAAAGGTGCGGTACAGGATTGATGGTGTTCTGTACGACACTGAGTCTCCTCCCAAGCGCCTGAAATCGGCTGTCATTTCAAGAATCAAGATCATGGCGAAACTGAACATCGCTGAGCGGCGAATCCCTCAGGATGGCCGCATCAAGATGCGGGTACTGGGCCGGGACATAGACCTTCGAGTCTCAACTCTTCCGACGATGTATGGTGAGAGCGTGGTCATGCGGATTCTTGACAAGAGCAACACCCAGATTTACGAGTTGGAAAGCCTGGGTTTCAGTGAATTGATGCTGGCCCAGATGGGGGACTTAATCAAGAAACCCCACGGAATCATCCTCGTTACGGGCCCCACAGGAAGTGGGAAAACGACGACGCTCTATGCGGCTCTTACCAAAATCAACTTGCCGGACAAGAAAATCATTACCATCGAAGATCCGGTCGAATACCAGATCAACGGGATAAACCAGATCCACGTAAACCCTCAGATTGGCTTGACCTTTTCTGCAGGACTGAGGTCTATCGTTCGACAGGATCCCGATGTAATCATGGTCGGTGAGATGCGAGATTTGGAAACGGCTGAAATCGGAATTCGTGCCGCCCTGACTGGACATCTTGTGTTCAGTACTCTGCACACAAACGATGCTCCGGGTGCCATCGCCCGACTCGTAGACATGGGTGCTGAAGACTATTTGATTGCCTCGTCGGTCCTGGGTGTGCTGGCACAGCGTCTGGTGCGTGTGATCTGTCCTCACTGCAAGGAGTCGGTGGATATGGATAGAGCCTATCTTCGTGAGATCGGTTTTCCGGAGGAATGGTCTAACCAGGTTTTTGAGGGGCGTGGCTGCAAGGAGTGCTCGAATACGGGCTACCTGGGTCGATTAGGCCTTTATGAGTTGATGTTGATGGATGAAGACATCCGGCGTCTGACGATTACGAATGCCGATGCGAGCCGGTTGAGAAAGAAGGCAGTTGAAAATGGGATGGTGACCCTTCGCCAGGATGGGTTCATTAAGATACATGCTGGGTTGTCCAGCGTTTCTGAAATTATTCGGGTGACACAGGAAAGTTGACCGGATGAGAAGCATCGAAGATTTGAACAGCGGAGCAGATAATGCCCTACTTCCAATATAAAGCAGTGGCCCCGGATGGAAGGGTCGTTGAGGGAACCTTGGAAGCTCCTGATGAGCGCGTGGCTCTCGCGCGGCTGGAGGAGCAGGGCCAACTCCCGATCAAGGTTTTCACTGGCGAAGAGGGCGGGCTGTTGGGGAGGGAGTTCAAACTTCCCTGGCAAAAAAAACGGGTTCCCAGCAGCGAACTACTGATTTTCACTCAGGAACTTGCCACTCTCCTTCAGGCCGGCTTGCCGTTGGACCGGACCTTGACGATCCTGGGAGATTTGACTGAAAACGCCTATCTGAATGAGATTGGGAAAGAGCTACTGAGAGAAATCAAGGGCGGGAAGTCCCTTTCAGAAGGGTTGGCCCTTTATCCCCACGTTTTCCCTAAGCTTTACGTGAACATGATCAAGGCTGGGGAGTTCAGTGGATCGCTGGACTCAATCCTTTTCCGAGTAGCCGAGTACCTGGAGAGCGCTGAAGAGCTGAAGAGCTATCTAGTATCTTCGCTGATTTATCCGGCCATTCTTGCGATGGTGGGAAGCGGTTCAGTCATCATCATGATCACGTTCGTCATTCCCAAGTTCGCCTCGATCTTTGAAAATGCCGGAGCCGCGATCCCACTGCCGATGAGAATCATGTTAGGTTTGAGCGCGGTTCTGACCGGTTACTGGTGGCTCATCCTGGGCGGGTTGGCGGCCGGGACCTATATGTTTAACCGGATGCTTAAGTCGGACGAAGGCAGGCTGAGATGGGATCGGCGGATGCTTCAACTCCCTGTAATGGGAAAACTGTTGCGTAAGATTGACGTGAGCCGTTTCAGCAGGACCCTCGGCACCCTTCTGAAGAGTGCAGTGCCGATGATACAGTCGATCAACATCGTGAAAGAGGTGATCAACAATAGGGTGATCTCTTCCTCCATGGACCCGATTATTTCGGGAGTCAAGAAAGGCGATGGCCTTGCCAAGCCGGTCAAGGAGTCAGATGCCTTTCCGCCCTTTGCTGTACATCTCCTGGAAGTCGGGGAGGAGACGGGCCGTCTGGACGACATGCTGCTGCAGATCGCGGACACCTACGAACGGGAGCTGCGCACGGCCATAAAAAGGCTGATTGCGCTCTTTGAACCGCTGATGATTCTGGTCATGGGTTTGATAATAGGTGCTATGGTCGTATCCATGCTCTACTCGATCTTCAGCATCAATGATGTTCCTTTATAGGAGAGCTTTGGACGTTTTCGGCGGCGTGTTTGCTGCTGTTGTGAAAAAGGGGTGACGGACTATGGATAGGAATGCGAAGACAAGCAGGCGGAATCGAGGATTTTCCTTGATTGAGTTGATTGTTGTCCTGGTGATTCTGGGATTGCTGGCCACGGTGGTCGGGCCAAAAGTCATGGACAGGCTGGGACGAGGGAAATCTGAGATAGCCAAGTTGCAGATCGATCAATTGGAGGGGGCCCTGGGACTGCTCCGCTTTGACGTGGGTCGCTATCCCACAACATCTGAGGGTTTGGCGGGTCTGATCGATAACCCGGGGATTGAGAACTGGGCAGGCCCTTATCTTGATAAGAGAACACTGCCGAAAGATCCCTGGGGAAGAGAGTACCAGTACAGAGCCCCGGGCCAGTATGGTGATTTCGATCTGTACAGCCTGGGCGCCGACGGGGTGGAAGGTGGTGAAGACGATAGTGCCGATGTCACCTCGTGGTAGAAGAGGTTTTACCCTCTTTGAACTGATTGTGGTGCTCATTCTCCTGGGGGCGGCGGCAGCCGTTGTCATTCCCTCCTTCACCGGGGGGTTCGGCGGAATCCAGTTGGATACTGCAGCACGAGATTTGGTGACTCGGATGAAACAGGCACGAGGCGCAGCGGTTTCAAGGCAGAGAGTACACAGGATCTTCCTGCTGTCTCCGGAAGCACCCGGTGAACCGTTTGCCTATGTCCTGACCGACGAGTATGAGCAGCCTATTAAGCGTTATGTGCTGCCCAAGGGGATATCTTATTTCGAGGAACTGTCCGAACCTGTTGCCTTCAGCTTCTATCCAAATGGGAGGAGTTCCGGGGGCCGAATGGGTTTAAAGAACGAGGCCGGGCGGAAGATTTTTATTGATGTGAGCCCCATTACCGGGTTTGGCAAAGTTCGGCGATCTTTAGATGAATCATAGACGTAAGAATCAAGGGTTTACACTTCTGGAGGTTGTGGTGGCTGTAGCCATTCTTGGGTTAGCAGTCGGTGTGGCCATGCAGATCTTCAGTGGAGGCTTCAAGAATATCCACCGAATCAAGATGGCTCATACTGCTATGAACCATGCCGAAAACATCATGAACGAGATCCTCGCAGATCAGTCGATCCTGGGTCCGATGCAGCTGACCGGAACTCTGGATGAGAACTTCACATACACTGCGGAAGTGGTCTACTGGGAGCCGAACCCGGAGGAACTTAGCCTTGAGATCACCGAAAACAAGTTGGATATGCTCGGTGTGCAGGTCGAAATCCATTTCGCGGGAGATCGGTCCGGGAAGACTTACAGGGTCGTGTGCTTGAAAACGGTTCCTCGTGAGGCTGTTCCGGGAGGCGCGCTAGGAGTGCCGGATCCGATCCAGCAGCTTTTCGGCAGGCGATAGGAAGATGAAGAATAGTTCACGGACTGAAGGATTCACACTTCTGGAGGTGATCATATCGTTCACCATCCTTGCCTTGATGGCAGGTATGGTTTTCTCGTCGCTCCGTCTTGCTCTTAATAGTTATGAGAAGAGTCAGGGACGACTCGTTGAGGAGGCAGAACGTAGAGTATTGTTGGACCATGTCAAGAGGCAGATCGGGTCTCTGTTCCCCTTACAGCCGACCGTCTCGCGGATTGGCGGTGCCGAGCAAGCGCAAATGCAAGGTGACATCGGAGCCCGTCTTGCGATGTCCCAGGTGCCCCTCTTCTATGGGGGACCGGAGTTTGTAACCTTTATCACGGTGGCTCCGCTGATCCTGCAGCAGAATCCGGGGTTGACAGTCGTGCGATACGGTCTAGCTCGATATGATGGCGGTGGGTATTACTTGGGATCGATGGAAGCTCGTTATACCGGGCTGGAGAGTTTTCTGGCCATGGCCGAAGAACTGCCCGAAGGTGAACCGCTTCATCTGAAAGACGGGATTCAGACGCTGGAATTCCAGTACTACGGGTACGATCCCCAGGCTCAGGTTTATGACTGGTTTCCGAGTTGGAGTGGTGAGGAACTTGGTTCAGTGCCAGACGCCATCAGGTTGACCTTCGACAACGAGTATATGGTGGTCCCTGTGAATGCAAAGTTCTTTGGGGGGAACCTGCGAAACCGGTTACGGGGTCTTACCGGCCAGGGCCGTAGAGGCCAGCGGAGGCAGTAGACAGGCACAGATGCAACCGATGAGGATTTCGAAAGTCAATAACCGAAGCAAAGATGAGAAGGGCGCAATCCTGATCGTTGTGCTCTGGGTGATTCTCGCCATAAGCGTGCTCGCAGTGTCATTCTCCGCTTCGATTCGGACCGAAGTCGATGCAGCCCGTAATATGGTTGAACAGAAGCAGTGCTTTTATCTGGCTCGAGCCGGCATTGAGTATGCAGTCTATGAAATCCTTGCCTCCCAGAGTGCCTTCGCCGGTGCTCAGCAGGCACTGGAGCAGGATCCTGCATCGACGTCGGCTGTCCTGACAGGAAGCCTCTCACTGGTGTTGGGAGGTGGGAAGGCAGAAGTCGAACTCCTCGAGGAAAGTGGGAAGATCAATCTCAATTTTGCTCCCGATCATTTGATTTTCAACCTTCTGATCATGGTAGGTGTTCCTGAAGCGGAGGCTGATGTCATTACAGACTCGATAGGGGACTGGAAGGATCCGGACGACTTCGCTCGAGCCTACGGAGCGGAGTCAGAATATTATATGTCGCTTGATCCTCCATACTATCCGAGGAACGGGCCTTTTGCCGTTCCAGAAGAACTCCTGATGGTTCAAGGGGTGACGCCCTTGATCTTTTATGGCAAGAAAGGGCTTTCTGATACGGGAGAGCCGGTGGAGTATTACGGCCTCCAGAAGTATTTCACAACCTTTAGCAGTGGCAGGGAAAGTCGAATTAATATCAAGTCTGCTCCCATTCCGGTTCTCGCGGCAATTCCAGGCCTGGATTACGCAACGGCAATCATGATCGACGAGATTCGGTCGGAGATGCCGATTCAGAACGCGAGTGACATTTCTCTAATGATCCCGGGTATCAGTAGCGAGGCCTTGAGTCTGCTGTCGGTAGAGAAATCGAAGGTCTTTACCATCAATAGCATTGGCCGGCTAAGTCATTCGGAGGTCGTGAGTAGAATCAGGTCAGTGATTCGTGTTGATGGGACTGGACAGAAAGGATATGCGGTTCTGTACTGGAATGAAGCCAACATGGAGCTGTAGAGTGCCTGGAGCTCGATCAAACGAGGTTTTCTTGAAGGACGAAGATGTTTAATTTGGATTCGGCACTCGGAGTTGAAATTCAGGCGGATCGCCTCATTCTCGCTTCGATAAAGAAGGGGTTGAATGACCGTACCCTCCAAAACCATCTTGTGATCGAAGGTTTTCGTGAACTCCCGGACGCGCAGCTAATCTCACAAGTGCGCCAGTTCACAAAAACTAACGGCTTCAATCGTGAGAACGTTGTCGTAGGACTTCCTCGCGACCATGTAATCATTCGGGAAATCGAGTTTCCTCTGGAAGTGGAAGAGAATCTGGAACAAGTCATTCAGTTCCAGGTGGAAAAGCTGGAGCCTTCGGAAGAGGAAAGCTCGTACCATGATTTCCGGATAATGGAAAGGGATGAAGAAGCCCGGCGGATTGTCGTTCAGGTGGCGATGGTTAGACAGGCTTACCTGGATGATTACTTGAAACTGTTCCGGGAATTGGATCTGTTTCCCGCTTCTGTTACAAATTCCGGTCAGGGGTACCGAGGGCTCGTTGCTTCAGGCACAACCGGACTGGGAGGGAAAGAGTCATCTTTGGTCTTCAGGATCGAATCGGGCCAGGTAGAAATCGTTGCTCTGGGTGGGGAGAAGAGCTTCTCTTCACAGACGATTCCTCTGGGAGAAGACGAAGCGACTGTTGAGGAGATCCTGCGGAAAGCAGACTCCTTCATTTCCGGGCTTGAAGGGCAAATCGAGTCCTTTTCCAAGGTCTACCTTACCGGGGAACTCGCAAGGGGGCTTTACGACGATTTCGCCACTCTTCTGGGCGCTGATGTTGAACTCCTGGTGAAAAACGTTGAGTTGAAACGTAAGGCGATTTCGGGACGAGAACTGGACGAGTTGCTTCCTGCTGTAGGACTGGCAATTTCTCGTTTTGGGAGGGCCGGGCGAATAGGACTCAACCTGATTCCTGTCGGAGAAAGGGTTGTTACTTCAAGGGCGAGTTTTATTCCCTCCCTGGTTCTCAGCTGTATGCTGCTCATTCTTTTGGCTGCTCTCGGAACCCATGAGTATTTTCAAACTGTGAAGCTGGGAAATCAGATCGATGTCCAAGTCCAGGGACTTCAAAACCAGGTAAACGAGGCATTCCGCTTGCGGGACCTGGTGGCTGCCCAGCGAGCGGAGTTGGAGGAACTTGGATCGTTGATGGAGGGACGGCAACGATCCCTTTTGATTCTGCGAGACTTAACTGAGAGGATTCCGGACGATTCCTATTTGCAGAATGTTCAACTTCAAGGGCAGCAGTTGACCATGCAGGGCTATTCGGATGAGGCTTCGAGGCTACCTCCGATTCTTCTTGAATCAGATTTTCTTGAGAGTGTTAAAACGAACTGGATTACGACTGATCCTCGGAATCCAGGCAAGGAACGGTTTAGTTTTGCTGCCACTTTGAAACCATGAAGAAGCTTTCAAAAAGAGACAAAAGAATACTTTGGATGGGCGGTATTTTTGCCGCTGCCACGCTTTTCGCCTTTTACGTCGCCCTGCCAGTGTATGAATCAATGGGAGAGGTCGAAGGCACCCTCGATCAGAAGAAGACGATCCTGGATCGTTCTGTCAAGGCTATAGAGAATCAGGGGACCTATCTCCAGCAGGTCGGCGAACTCGAGAGGGAGTTGAGCCGGTTAAGAGCTCAGTTGTTGGATGCTGAGGAACGGGCCATCGCGCAGAATCAGCTGGAGACCATCATCAGAGGCCTGGCAGACCAGACGGGTGTCACGATCGCAAGGAGTACACCGCTCCAGGAGAAGAATGCTGGTGAGCGATACTCGAAAGTGTCGGTGCAGATCAACGTACAGAGTGGGATGGAGGAATTGACGAGTTTTCTCCAGTCGGTTTCGATGCATTCGAAGTTCTTGGTGGTAAGGGATTTTCAGATCAATGTGTTTAGAGTCCGGAACCGAGTGAGGTTACAGCCTCGGATGAGCATTTCGGCGTTCTTTCGTCTTTCCGAGAGCTGATTGCATCTCACAGGCATCCGGTATCAGGGTTAAACAATGGGACGTAGACTTTTATTTCTGAACCTTCTGCTCCTGGCAGGAACAGGAATCTGTGCTCAACAACTGCTTTCTGGTTGGGGGAGCTTCCAGTCAGAGCAGAATGTGAATCTGATGATTGAAGACGCCGGCCGGGTCGCCGGAGGCGGGGCTGGGCCTATCGGTGATTTGGTAGGCGATGAAGTACTATCGCACGATTTCTTCGTGATTGCCGAACGTGATCTGTTCAGACCGGAGCGACGTCCTGCGGATGAATCTGATGCGGATGCATCCGTGGTGGAAGTCCCTGAATTTCCAAAACGGCCTCAGATGCATGGTGCTACGACAATCGGAGGCGAACAGAAAGCGTTCCTCACTCTCTTTGATTCTCCCAAGTCGACTGGGAGCCCCAGGATTGTCGGTCTGGGCGAGACCGTACAAGAGTATGCGGTGGCAGAAATCACGGGTACCACGGTTACGCTTCGGTGGAACGATCATGTGGAGATCATCGACATGATGGACTCTGAGCCGTCGCAGAAGGCTGGTCCAGCTGCTACGAAGGTGGCCGCGGTCAACATCATCAGAATTGGCTCTCGCCACGCTGCAGTTGAAACGACGGCCCCGGATGAACCTGCAGGACAAGAAGAGGGCGGTGGTGGACTGGACATCGGTGTCGTGGGCGGCCAGATGAGCCGACAGGGAGCAATGGGACGAGGACAGCGGATGATTGGAGGCAGCAGCAGCACCAGAGGGCAGGGAACCCGGCCCACAAACCTGGGAGTTCCTCAGCCTAGAGGCAGGACTCCGCGGCCGTTCAATTAGCCAGTTTGGAAAGCTATTAGCGAGGAAACTTGTGATGACAGTCTTTCGAGCGGTTTCAGTGGGTCTCATGTTGGGTGTTGTGTTGACTTCCTATGGCTGGGCCCGGGTGTTCTACCAGGAAGCGACAACAACCAAGCAGAGTGGTACGGTGGCCGAATCAGAGGGGAGTCCGGCAGGTACCGCTCTGGTTGGGGCCCCGGGAGGTGCTGCCCGAAGTCAAAGTGCAACTCCCCAGAGTTCGACGCCACAAGCGGTGACTGTGAATCAGACCCCAGGGAGCCAGGGCCGGCAGGGACAGCCACAGCAAGAGGGTGCCGGCCCTCCCAGTACTGAAACTTCCGGACCGCCGAGTCCTGCTACTGTGACGCCTCGGGCCAGTGCTCCTGCAAGCGGTGGGGCGGGCATGAAGTTCCAGTTCAAGGACGCCCCGATCGATAGTGTCATCGCCACTGTGATGGGTGAACTTGGATACTCCTACATCATTGATCCCGGGGTGCAGGGTACGGTCAGCATCTTCACGATGCGGGAGGTTCCCCATGACCAGTTATTCGCGGTCCTGGAACAGCTGCTGAAGATGAACGGTCACGCGATCGTGAGGCAAAAAGATGGCGTGTTTGTCATCCTGCCGATAGGGCAGAGTCCGACTATCCCCCACGGGGTGCATTTGATTTCCTCGGAACCCGCTGAGGGAGAGGAAGGTGCCCCTGAGGGAGAAGAGGGAGTCCCTGAGACTGGTGAGGACCCTAAAACTCAGGAAGCCGGCCGGCCAGAAGTCGGGGAAGCACAGCCTCCTGAACAAACCCCCGGTTCAGAAACCGAAGCAAGCCCTGAGATGCCTGGGGAAGAGGCCGGTTCCGAGATTGAGTTGATCATCGCCGGGGAGCAGGGAGTGATTACCTACATCATCCCGCTTCATTACATTCCCTCGGATCAGATGCTTCAAATGTTGCAGCCTTTTCTGTCCCCCGGGGCAACTGTTGTCGATTTTCAGCCCGGCAACATGGTGCTTATTACCGATTACCGGAGGAACGTGGAACAAGCGCTGAATCTGGTCGATCTTTTGGATACCCGTTACTTCAGGATCAACTCGGTCGAGTTGATCCCGATAAGGTTTAACCAGGCTGTGGACGTCGCTGAAGACCTGGCGCAGGTCTTTGCCCCCGATGACACTTCGGCCGGGGTCCGCATTGTGGCCATCGAAAGACTGAATAGCATTCTCGTCGTCACCCGTTCGGCTGACGTGTACCGGGAAGTGCTCGATTGGATCGCGAAGCTGGATGCACCCTCATCAACGAGCAACATCAAGACCTTCGTGTACCAGGTCGAGAACAGCAACTCCGTCCAGATCGCTCAGATACTGGCGGAGTTGTATCGGGATTCAGATATGCCCGGCGGTGACAACGGAACCGATCAGTTGACTGGACAGGGCGGTGCCTTCGTCGGCCAGCAGACTGGAGGAGCGTACGGAGGGTCGTCCGGATTCGGAGGGTCATCTGCGTACGGAGGGTCATCGAGGTACGGAGGGTCATCCGGCTATGGAGGGTCATCCAGGTATGGTGGTCAGTCGGGAGGAATGTATGGAGGCGGGTCGGGCTATTCCCCTGGGATGCAGGGAGGGTTTGACCAGCGTGGATTCGGCACCGGGAACTTGGGGATGCGTGAACTCGGTCCTTCCCTTGGAGGCGAGTTACGCTCTCAAATCCGGTCGATTGCCGCCGGCAATACCAAGATTGTGGTGAACGAGTTCAATAATTCCCTGATCATCCAGGGTACGGAGTCCGATATCCAGTTCATTCTAGTGACGGTCAAACAGCTGGATACATTGCCGCGTCAGGTGTTCATCGAAGCGCAGATCATCGCAGTCGAGCTTACG
>JAUWTT010000497.1 GCA_030614585.1 Acidobacteriota bacterium | reverse complement strand
CTGATATTCGCTCGGGCTGCCTGGACAAGCTGTAGCCACCTCCGGCACCTCGGTGTGAAACCAGGAGACCTTCCCGACTCAATGCCTTCAGTACCTTGCTCACGACAGGCAGCGGCAGGCTTGTTTCGGCTGCCAACTGTCTCGCGCTCAGGTTCCCTTCGGCCCGAGACTTGCGCAGAAACTGCGTCATCAAGACGAGTCCATAATCTGCAAGTTTGCTCATTCGAATCATCTTCAGCTCCAGCGGATTACAAATAGTACCAATTTAGTCCTATATTGACAAGGGGGGCCTGTCGAAGTGCGAACCGGTGATCGGTGATCGGTGATCGTGTTTGCTTGGTGTCCTTTGTGACCTTGGTGGTAAACCCTCTTGGTACCTATGTTCCCGGTTCCACCCCAGAAGAGCGCAGTCAAAATGAGCTTGATGTAGACCACCTTCGCCCCTGAAGGATACAAGGGGATGGATGCCGGATGCCGGTAGAGATTATCCGATTTCGTGGGTGACAATTCCTTGGTGTGCTTGCTGTCTTGGTGGTAAACCCCGTTAACCGATGACCGTTAACCGATCACCGATTACCGGCCCCCACCGGAGGCAAGGCTCCGTCCGCGAAGTAACCTCTTCGAGTGGCCACCGCAACGCCGCCGCGGCTAACTTCAACCCGGACGTCACGCCAAGTTCCATCCTTAGCCCGATTGGTGGGAATATACGACACGTAATATTGATTCTTCAGCTCTTCAGCAACCTGAGCATAGACATCCGTCAGGTCGGAAAATGCTCTTGTATCGAGAACGGTTCCGCCCGTCAGATTCGCAAGCCTGTTTAGTGCCCGTTTCTGCTCCAGGATGAAGCTGTCAGACAGCTCCCTCGGGATCATGCGGGATTGGGACCGGAGTTGCTGTCGGTATCCGATCGCGCTGGCCCAGTACTCCTCCAGTTTCGAAACCACGTAGACGATAGACCCGGACCGCAAGGCAAGATCCATCGCTTCATCGAAACTTACCATGCTCCCGGTGTCAATTCCGTCGGTCAGCAGGATGACTGCTGACTTGCCCCGGACTCCCCGTAACAGGTCGTCAAAGGTGACATAGAGGGCATCATAGAAGACGGTGTTGCCTTTCGCGTAGACAGTCTCCAGGGCGCTTTTGACTCGTTCAAGCTCGCCGCTCCAGTTTAAGATCAAGCGGGGCTGATAATTGAAGGTAATGACGGCAAACTCATCGTCTTCGCCGAGGCTTTCGACAAAGCGAAGTGCAGCCCGGCGTATTTCTCCCTGGCTGTGGCGCGTGCTTCCGCTGGCATCGATCAACAGGACAACCTGAACGGGAACTCTTTCACTGTAGAAGTTGACAATCTCCTGCAGTCGGTCATCCTCATAAACCCGGAAATCCTCACGAGTCAAACCCTGGACGAACCCGCCCCTGACGGCACGAGCGCTGACTGACAGAAACACCTGGTCTACAGCAACGCCTATACGAAAGCCTTCATCACTGGTCTGATCGGAACCAGTTTCGGGTGGCTCGGGTGGAACCTCAGCTTGCTCGGAGGGAGTTTCCGCCTGCGCGGAAGGAGGCGTGCCCTGGTCCTGTGGTGCGAAGGGCAGAAATAAAGACATCAGAAGAAGCGCAGCCAAAAGCACCTTTCCATTATAACGTAGCCGGGACTCGGCTGCGGGCTCTCCGCCTCATCAAGACCCAAATCAAGAATGCTTATCCACTGGACAGGTCACGCTTTTCTTTGCGAACAAGGCGGATCTCCCCGAGCCGCATCTTCTTGTCGACCGCCTTGCACATGTCGTAGAGGGTCAGAGCCGTGACCGCAACCGCTGTAAGAGCTTCCATTTCGACCCCCGTCACGTCGCGACACCGGGCACGGGAGGAGATATGGAAGTGGTCCTCTTTCAGGGCGATATCCACGTCAATGAAATCCAGCCCTATGTTGTGGCAAAGCGGGATCAACTCTGCGGTACGCTTAGCCGCCTGGATTCCAGCAATTCGGGCCACTTCGAAGGGATTCCCCTTGGGAAGTCCTGCCTTCTCAACCGCTTGCACTGTCCCCGGAGAAATGAAGACCTTACCCTCAGCGACCGCCTCGCGCGTAACCGGGGGCTTAGATCCCACATCGACCATTCTCGCTCGGCCATGTTTGTCAAGATGCGTAAGCTTCATTCTCGAAACCTTCTTCCCAAAACGCTCCCAAGGCCATCACTTCGACCGTGCTCCCAACCTCCAACTGCGTCGCCTCGGCCGGAACCATGAGAAGGGAGTTGGCCTTGCGGAACGCCACCAAATCGGCTGAGCCCTTCGTTTCAATCGGAGTGACGGCGAACCCGGGTCCTTCAAAGCGCAGCAAAGCGGGCTTGAAAAACAGCCGTCCCGGCTTATGCGAGACAGCGGCCTCCAGCCGTGCCGTGACCCTGGGCAAACCACCCCGCCTCCAACCGCAAAGAACTCGCGCCGCGGGCCGCACAAACAATTCAAAAGTCACAAAAGATGAAACGGGATTACCAGGCAAGCCAAGGATAACCTGGTCAGCCCTTCGTGCAAAAAGAACCGGCTTTCCCGGTTTTATTGCGGCCTTGTGAAAGACAACTCGCGCTTCAGAGTCCTTGATGACCATGTGGACGAAGTCGCGGTCACCCATCGACACGCCTCCGCTAAAAATCAGTAGGTCTGCGCTCTTAGACTCCTCAAAAACCGCAGCTGTGCGTTCACGATCGTCGCCCAGGGGAGGCGTAACATCGGCATCGATACCCAGCGCGGCACACTGAGCTTTGAGCATGTAGGCGTTTGAGTTCCTGATCTCACCAGGGCCGGGAATATCACGAACGTCAACCAACTCAGTGCCAGTTGGAATGATCACAGCTCGTGGTGACCGAAAGACTTCCACCATGTGCTGCCCAAATGTAGCCAGAACCCCAATCTCGATCGAGCTTAGTTTCTCGCCGGGGCGGAGAACGACCGAACCCTTCTGAACCTCCGAAGCTCGTGGGGCAACATTCTCTCCTGGAACTAACGGTTCCAGGATTTCGACTAGCTCACTGCCAACTTGCACCGTCTTTTCAACCATTTGGACCGCGTCCGCACCGCGTGGCAGCGGCGCTCCCGTCATGATTCGGACCGCTTCGTTCGAGCCAACGCTTGTCTCGGGAGAGTCCCCGGCAACCACATCTCCGACGACGCGTAGACGACAGGGGACAGTCCGGACATCTGCACTGCATACGGCATAACCGTCCATTACCACTCGATCAAATGGGGGCAGATCCAGATCCGCTTTCACTGCGGTCGCCAGAACCCGGCCGGCGCTCGCTTCAAGGGGCACCCGTTCAGCTGTCGGCTTCGGCAGATTCTGGAATAATAGAGAAAGAACTTCGTCGTAAGTGTGCAACTGACCCATGCTTTCGAGAGACTCTACGCGAAAATGTCAAACGGTACAACGTGTCCCGCCCAAGTCCGAAGCTCGAAGTTCGAAACTCGAAACAAATCTCAAGCTCACACATCTAATGACTGAAACAGGCTTTCTCTGATAAGCCATTTAGAAATAGACCCTTCAGGGCGTTCAAGCTCCAGACGTCCTCACTTCTGGGTTGTTTCGAACTTCGGATTTCGAGCTTGGACTGTTGCGGTTTCTGCAACAATCCCTTGAGGGGCTCAGGTTGCTCCACGTGAATATCGAAAGCTGCTGTAGCGTACCCATGATGGTAGACCAAGAAACTTTTCGATACACTCATCCGTACTAACAGAAGTGATGGGGCACAAATGAGCACGAAAAAAAAAGTGTTAATTGCCGTAGGAGCCGCAGCTGTCCTTGCCATTATTATTGGCGTCAGTGTCACGGTCAACCGAAAGGACGCCACAATAG